>CAMBVS010000004.1 GCA_945871425.1 Rhizobium sp. Q54
AGAGATCACGCTCGCTGCGCCCCGTCGCGATGGCATAGCGGAAGACCTGACCAGATATCTGCCTCACCCTGTGCGCAGTATCCGCTGCCCCTCGGCCTTCGATGCGGCGGAGAACCTTGAGAAGGTCCGGTGCCGTCAGATCGGCAATCGGTCGCGAGCCGAGCCAGGGAAACACATCGCGCTCCAGCGCCCGCAAGTTTTTCTGGCTATGCGAGACCGTCCACTGCGCGGCGAACTTGCGATGCCACTCGCGAGCGATAGCCTCAAGGCTGTTCGCGGCCCTTTCGGTCTTCGTCTTCCTTACGGCCTTGCGATGCGCGCTGGGATCAATTCCTTCGGCCAACAACTGGCGAGCCTTGTCGCGTCTCTCCCGTGCTCCATCGATCCAGATGCCTGTTTCCTTGTCCTTGCGCCCTGCCAATGGCACGTCGGGATAGGTCCCGAGAGATAAGCGCTTCTCTTTGCCGTCGATCCGATACTTAAGTCGCCACCACTTCCCGCCGCTCGGAGCGATCTCAAGATAGAGCCCGCCGCTATCGAAGAGCCGTATCGGCTTGGCACCGGGCTTGGCGCTGCGGATCGCAGCATCTGTCAGAGGCATGTGGGGGCAACTCCCAATTGGAAATCCGACTATTCCCCAATGTTGCCCCCAGTTGCCCCCGGAACGCAACGATCTTGGCTGGACCGCACCGGAACGAATAAGGCCTCTAATTAGGCCAGTTCTCGAAGGAAGTCGGCTCTGGCTGGAACATATCGGATCAGGCTTTGGTGGGCGATGACGGGATCGAACCGCCGACATCCTGCGTGTAAGGCAGGCGCTCTACCGCTGAGCTAATCGCCCGGAACCGGACGCGGACAATGTCCGCACCATAGCCAAAAACGCGAAGGCCGGCGACCCTTCGGGTGCCGGCCTTAGAAACTCGTTGGAGGCCTCGCGCTTCGCGCGACCCGGCTGCCGCCTCAGTTGATGGCGTCCTTCAAACCCTTGCCAGCCTTGAACTTCGCCTGCTTTGACGCCGGAATCTTGATCTCCTCGCCCGTCCGCGGATTGCGACCGGTAGTCGCCGCACGCTTGGAGACGGTGAAGGTGCCGAACCCGACGAGGCGCACTTCCGTGCCGCTCCTCAGCGAGTTGGTGATCGACTCGAATACGGCATCCACTGCTTTGGTCGCATCTGCCCGGCTCAATCCGCTGGCGTCTGCGACTGAAGCCACGAGGTCGTTTTTGTTCACTGGTGCCCCCCAATCGAAAGTGATAGCTCGCTTCCGTCCCGTCATCCGGCACGCCGGCAAGACCGCGGAAGGTGGGCAATCTAGACAGCCATTTCAGCTCGCGTCAACGAGCAAAGCGGTAAGAAAACCGCGCATTTCTGCGGCTTTCGGCGAGTTTATCGCGATCCGATGAAGCGAAGATTTCGCGCTTAGCAGAGCGGCTTCGCAAATGAAACGGGCCGGCGAGCGTTGTGCTCGACCGGCCCGTCGACAGTCGAAACGAAATGCTCAGTGCGTGACGATACCCTCGTGCTCCTCTTCCTCGGCCTTCGCCGAAGCCGGCTTCACCTCGGCGGACTCCTCCCATTTGATGGGGGTGAGCACCTGCGTCAGCGCCTTCTTAAGAACCTCGTCCACGGTCGCGACCGGGATGATCTCGAGGCCCTTCTTGACGTTGTCGGGGATGTCCGCGAGATCCTTTTCGTTGTCCTTCGGGATCAGCACGGTCTTCAGGCCCCCGCGCAGCGCGGCCAGAAGCTTCTCCTTCAAGCCGCCGATCGGCAGCACGCGGCCCCGCAGCGTGACCTCGCCGGTCATCGCCACGTCGCGCCGGACCGGCACGCCCGAGAGCACCGACACGATGGTGGTCACCATCGCCACGCCCGCCGACGGACCGTCCTTAGGCGTCGCGCCTTCGGGCACGTGGACGTGAATGTCCTTCTTCTCGAACAGCGTCGGCTTGATGCCGAATTCGAGCGAGCGGCTCTTCACGTAGCTCTCGGCCGCCTGGACCGACTCCTTCATCACGTCGCCGAGCTTGCCGGTGGAGATCACCTTGCCGCGGCCCGGCACGGTCACCGCCTCGATCGTCAGCAGCTCGCCGCCGACCTCGGTCCACGCCAGGCCGGTGACGACGCCGACCATGTCGTCGGCTTCGGTCTCGCCGTAGCGGAACCGCCGGACGCCGGCATACTTGCCGACGACCTTAGGCGTGATCTTGATCGCCTTCTTCTTGTCGGCGTCCTTTACGATGTCCTTCACCGCCTTGCGGGCGAGGTTGGCGATCTCGCGCTCGAGATTGCGGACGCCGGCCTCGCGCGTGTAGTAGCGGATCAGCTCGCGGAGCGAGTCGTCGGAGATCGAGAACTCGCCCTTCTTGAGCCCGTGCTCCTTCATCTGCTTGGGCACCAGGTGGCGCTTGGCGATCTCGACCTTCTCATCCTCGGTGTATCCCGGGATGCGGATGATCTCCATGCGGTCGAGCAGCGGCTGCGCCATCCGGAGCGTGTTCGCCGTGGTGACGAACATCACGTCCGAAAGATCGTAGTCGACCTCGAGGTAGTGGTCGTTGAAGGTCGAGTTCTGCTCGGGATCCAGCACCTCCAGCAGCGCCGAGGCCGGATCGCCGCGCCAGTCGGCGCCCATCTTGTCGACCTCGTCCAGGAGGAAGAGCGGATTGGACGTCTTCGCCTTCTTCATGCCCTGGACGATCTTGCCGGGCATCGAGCCGATATAGGTGCGGCGGTGGCCACGGATCTCGGCCTCGTCGCGGACGCCGCCCAGCGACATGCGCACGAAGTTGCGGCCCGTCGCCTTGGCGACCGACTTGCCGAGCGAGGTCTTGCCGACGCCGGGAGGACCGACGAGGCAGAGGATCGGGCCCTTCACCTTGCCGACCCGCATCTGCACGGCGAGATGCTCGAGGATCCGCTCCTTCACCTTCTCCAGGCCGAAGTGATCGGTATCCAGCACCTTCTCGGCGGCGCCGATGTCGCGCTTGGTCTTCGAGCGCTGCTTCCACGGGATCGACAGGATCCAGTCAAGGTAGTTGCGGACCACCGTCGCCTCGGCCGACATCGGGCTCATGGTGCGGAGCTTCTTCACCTCCGCCAGCGCCCGCTCGCGCGCCTCCTTCGACAGCTTGGTCTTGTTGATGCGCTCCTCAAGCTCGGCCGCCTCGTCGCGGCCCTCCTCGTTCTCGCCGAGTTCCTTCTGGATCGCCTTCAGCTGCTCGTTGAGATAGTACTCGCGCTGCGTCTTTTCCATCTGCCGCTTGACGCGGTTGCGGATGCGCTTCTCGACCTGAAGCACGCCGATCTCGCTCTCCATGAACGCGTAGACGCGCTCGAGCCGCTCGGAGATGGTCGGCACCTCGAGCAGCGCCTGCTTGTCGGCGATCTTGAGGTTGAGATGCGAGGCGACCGTGTCGGCGAGCTTGCCGATGTCCTCGATCTGGTTGATCGAGACCAGGACCTCGGGCGGGATCTTCTTGTTGAGCTTGATGTACTGCTCGAACTGCGAGACCACGGCGCGCGACAGCGCCTGCAGCTCCTGGCCGGTGCCCTCGACCTCGGGCAGCACCTCGGCTTCGGCCTGGAAGAACTCCTCGTTCTCCGTATAGCGCATGACGCGGGCGCGCTTCACGCCTTCGACCAGGACCTTCACCGTGTTGTCGGGCAGGCGGAGCAGCTGGAGGACGGTGCCGACCGTGCCGACCTTATAGATGTCGTCGGTCGAGGGGTCGTCCTGGGCGGCGTTCTTCTGAGTGACCAGCAGAATCTGCTTATCGTCCTTCATGACGTCCTCGAGCGCACGGACCGATTTCTCGCGCCCGACGAACAGCGGGACAATCATGTGCGGGAAGACGACGATGTCCCGGAGGGGGAGTACCGGGAAGAGGCCGACAGTGGATTCTGACATGGTGCTCGCTTTCTAAAATAGGCAGGCCGGCATCATCTCGGCAGACGCCGCAAACAGCCGGGCCCCTGCATAGTCAGGTGGCCGGTTTTCCCTCCCCTTTCAACCCCTTGAAGACGGGGCTTTTAAACCTAGTCTCAGGCCGAGGTCGTGGCGTCGCCGCGACGCTCCGAATGGACGTAGAGCGGCTTCGAGCCGACATCGACCACGTCCTTGCCGATGACGATCCGCTCCACGTCGGAAAGGCCCGGCAGGTCGAACATCGGGTCGAGCAGGATGCTCTCCATGATCGAGCGGAGGCCGCGGGCGCCGGTCTTGCGCTGCAGCGCCTTCTTGGCGATCGAGCGGAGGGCGTCCTCGTGGAAGTCGAGGCGGACGTCCTCCATCTCGAACAGCCGCTGATACTGCTTCACCAGCGCGTTCTTGGGCTTAGAGAGAATGTCCACCAGCGCCGACTCGTCCAGATCCTCGAGCGTCGCCACCACCGGCAAGCGGCCGATGAACTCGGGGATCAGGCCGAACTTCAGCAGATCCTCCGGCTCGACGTCCTTCAGCACGTCGCCGGTGCGGCGTTCTTCCGGCGCGCGGACATCGGCGCCGAAGCCGACGGACGTGCCCTTCTGGCGCTGCGAGATGATCTTCTCGAGCCCGGAGAAGGCGCCGCCGCAGATGAAGAGGATGTTGGTGGTGTCGACCTGCAGGAACTCCTGCTGGGGGTGCTTGCGCCCGCCCTGCGGAGGCACCGAGGCGACGGTGCCTTCCATGATCTTGAGGAGCGCCTGCTGCACGCCTTCGCCCGAGACGTCGCGGGTGATCGAGGGGTTGTCGGACTTCCGGCTGATCTTGTCGACCTCGTCGATGTAGACGATGCCGCGCTGCGCCCGCTCGACGTTGTAGTCGGCGGCCTGCAGAAGCTTCAGGATGATGTTCTCGACATCCTCGCCGACATAGCCGGCTTCCGTCAGCGTGGTCGCGTCCGCCATGGTGAAGGGGACGTCGATGATGCGGGCCAGCGTCTGCGCCAGCAGCGTCTTGCCGCAGCCGGTCGGGCCGACCAGCAAGATATTCGACTTGGCGAGTTCGACATCGCTCGACTTCTGGCCATGGGCGAGGCGCTTGTAGTGGTTATGGACGGCGACCGAGAGCACGCGCTTGGCATGCATCTGGCCGATGACGTAGTCGTCCAGGACCTTGCAGATGTCGCGCGGGCTTGGCACGCCGTCGCGAGACTTCACCAGCGTGGTCTTGTGCTCCTCGCGGATGATGTCCATGCACAGCTCGACGCATTCATCGCAGATGAATACCGTCGGCCCGGCGATCAGCTTTCGTACCTCATGCTGGCTTTTGCCGCAGAACGAGCAGTAGAGGGTGTTCTTGGAGTCGCCGCCGGACTTGCTCATGGCCATCCTCGAAACGCCGCCCGTGACGCCCGAAGGAGCGCGGAACAGGGGCTGATCAACATGTTACAGGTCGCCGTCACCGGGGCACAACCCGGAAAAGGACGGCGACCGCACGCCAATTAATGCAAGAACCGAGCCTACGTGCCGGCGAAGGGCGGCGGCGAATCGGGGTCAGCTCTTGGTCTTGCCCTGCTCGTCGGGCGACGGCCGATGGGTCATCACCTGGTCGATCAGGCCGAAAGTCTTCGCCTCTTCAGGCGACATGAACCGGTCGCGCTCGACCGCGGCCTCGATCGCGGCCAGCGTCTGTCCGGTGTGCTTCACATAGATGGCGTTCAGCCGGGCCCGCGTATTCAATATCTCGCGAGCCTGGATCTCGATGTCGGTCGCCTGCCCCTGGGCTCCGCCCGAAGGCTGATGGACCATGATGCGCGCGTTGGGCAGCGCATAGCGCTTGCCCTTGGTTCCGGCGCACAGAAGGAAGGAGCCCATGGAGGCCGCCTGCCCGACGCAGACGGTCGAGATATCGGGCCGGACGTACTGCATGGTGTCGTAGATCGCGAGGCCGGAGGTGACGATGCCGCCTGGCGAGTTGATGTAGATCGAGATGTCCTTGGTCGGGTTCTCCGATTCCAGGAACAGGAGCTGGGCGCAGACGAGGCTGGCCATATGGTCGGACACCGGACCGACGACGAAGATGATCCGCTCCTTGAGGAGCCGGGAGTAGATGTCGAACGCGCGCTCGCCGCGGGCGGTCTGCTCGACCACCATCGGCACCAGGGTTGAATTCCAGATCTCGATCGGGTCGCGGTCTCGCATGGTTCCTCAGTTGGCGGGCCGGAACCCGCCGCGCTTCAAGCCTAGGGGACGACGGTTAGCGGAAGCTTAACTCAATCGGTGGGCAGACCCTCATCGCGGATCAGTTCGGCTGTGCTGACCGTTCGGTCGGTCACCTTCGCCATCTCCAGGACGAAATCGATGACCTTGTCCTCGTATATGGGGGCTCGCAGCTGAATCAAGGCCTCGGGGTTCTTCTGGTAGAATTCGATGACCTCTCGCTCCCGCCCAGGATAGCGCGAGGCCTCGGCGGCGAGCGCCCGCCGCAGCTCCTCCTCGCCCACCTGGATGTTGTTGCGCTTGCCGATCTCGGAGAGCAGCAGCCCGAGGCGGACCCGCCGCTCGGCAATAGTGCGGAACTCGACCCGATCCGACTCGCTCGGCTCCTTGCCGCCATTCGACTGGGCGACCTGCTTCAGGATGTTGTCGAGCTCGCTCTCGACCATGTTCTTCGGCGCCGGAAAGTCGTGCTTCTCGGCCAGCGCGTCCAGCAGCTTGCGTTTGATCTTGGAGCGCGAGACCGAGGCGTGCTGGCGCTCCTGGCGCTCGCGGCCGGCCTTGCGCAGCGCGTCGACCGTCTCGAGCCCGACCTTCTTGGCCAGCGCCTCGTCGACCGCCGCCGGCGGCCCGGTGCGGACTTCCTTGACGGTGACAGAGAAGACCGCGTCCTTGCCGGCGACGTCGGTGAAGACGTAGTCGGCGGGGAACGCCACCTTGACCTCCCGCGCGTCGCCGGCCTTGGCGCCGACGAGCTGATCTTCGAAGCCCGGGATGAAGGTGTCGGAGCCGAGCTCGAGCGGGACCGCGCTGCCGGTGCCGCCGTCGAAGACCTTGCCGTCGATCTTGCCCTCGAAGTCGACCGAGACGACGTCACCCTTCACGGCCGCGTGCTGGGCATCGGCCGGCTGCGTCTCGCGGACGCGGCGGGCGAGCCGCATGAGGTCGTCCTCGATGTCCTTGTCGGTGACCTCGGCCTTCAGCCGTTCGAGGACGATGGAGCTGAGGTCCGCCACCACGATCTCGGGCATCAGGTCGACGGTGAGGTCGTATTCGAGATCCTTGCCCTGATCGAACGTCTTGACCTCGACCTTCGGCGTTCCGGCGGTCTTCAGCCCCTTGTCGGTGACTGCCGTCGCCGAGGACTGACGCACCGCCTCATCGAGGACCTCGCCCATGACCGACTGGCCGTAGCGCTTGCGCACCAACTCGAGCGGCACCTTGCCCGGCCGGAAGCCCGGAAGCCTGACGGTGCCGGCGAGCTCGCCCAGCTTGCGGGTGATCTGCTGATCGACCTCGGCGGCGGGAATGGTGATCTTGAAGGTCCGGGTCAGGCCCTCGGAAAAGGTCTCGGTGACGTTCATGGCGGATCTTTTCTGGTTGAAAGGACGACCGGCGGGCAGTGGCCGTAGCTCACACGAGGCTGGTGCGGGCGAAGGGACTTGAACCCCCACGGCTTTCGCCACCAGAACCTAAATCTGGCGTGTCTACCAATTCCACCACGCCCGCCAAAACCATGCGCGACAAGCGGATTCGTGCCGATCTGCCGCCGCGCGGGCGGGTCTCATATCACAGGCCCTCGACGCCGTCGATGGCCCATGCTGGCGGAGTTTGCCGGAGTTCGCGAAGCACCGCCGGGAGCCCCTCCGGCAGGTCCTCGGCGATCAGCCCAGGCCCCTTCTGAGCCGCCGCCCGCCCATGCAGCCATACCGCGGCGGCGGCCGACTCGAACGGCGGCATCCCCTGGGCGAGCAGCCCGAGCACGAGGCCGGCGAGGACGTCGCCGGACCCGGCCGTCGCCAGCGTCGCCGGCGCGCCTGCGGCGACCGCGGCACGCCCGTCCGGCGCGGCGACCACCGTGTCCGGCCCCTTGAGCACGATGACGGCACGGGCTCGCCCGGCGGCGGCACGGGCGGCTGCAAGGCGTCCCCCCTCGCCGATGGCGCCGAACACCCGGGCGAACTCGCCCTCGTGAGGGGTGAGCACCGGTGCCGGCCCCTCCGCCCGCCCGAGCGTCTCGGGGGCCCCGTCCAGCGCGTCTGCATCGAGGACCACCGCACGGCCCGAGGCGAGCGCCGCCGCCGACGCCCTCCGCGTCTGCTCGTCCCGACCGTTGCCGGGGCCGACCAGGATGGCGTTCCGACGGTCATCCGCCAGGGCGCGGCCGAAATCCTCCGGCGCCACCGCCTCGACCAGCGTTCCCGGCCGGTCGGCAGCGTAGATCGCGAGCGCGCCGGACGGCACCGCCAGGGTGACCAGGCCGGCGCCGACGCGGCGGGCGGCGAGCGCGGCGAGCCGGGCCGCCCCGGTCATCCGGCCGCCGCCGCGGATTACGGCATGGCCGCGCCGGTACTTGTGCGAGCCGGCATCCGGCCAGGGGAGCGAGGCGAGCCAGAGGGCGGGCCCGTTCACCCAGGTCTGGGGACGGATCTCGTCCAGCACCGCCGCCGGCAGGCCGATGTCGGCCAGCACCAGCGTGCCGCAGAACCGGCGCCCAGGCTCGAGCAGATGGCCGGGCTTGAGGCGGAAGAAGGTCACGGTGAGATCGGCCGCCGCCGCCGCCCCCCTCACCCGGCCGCTGTCGCCGTCGAGCCCGCTCGGGACGTCGATGGCGACGGTGACCGGCCGTCGCCGCGCCAGCGCCTCGACAGTCGCCCGGACGACGCCGTCCAGAGGCCGGGCGAGGCCGGCGCCGAACAGCGCATCGACCACGAGGTCGGCCCCCTCCAGCCCCTCCGGGGCGAGCGGCTCAACCGGCCCCGTCCAGCGCTTGCGGTACACCAGCGCGTCGCCGCCGCGCGGCTCCGCCAAGGCAGCCACCCGCACGGGCCAGCCGGCCTCGGCCAGGGACCGGGCGACGACGTAGCCGTCGCCGCCATTGTTGCCGGGGCCGCAGAGCACCAGGGCCGGCCGCGGCGACCAGCGCCGCCGGATGGCGGCGGCGACCGCCTCTCCCGCCCGCAGCATCAGCCGTTCCCCCGGCTGCCCCAGGGACGCGGCGAGGGCATCCGCCCGCGCCATCTCCGCATTGGTCAGCAGCGCGTGGGCAGCGTCCATCAGGGGGTGAGCACGACGCGCCCGACGATGCGGCCTGCCTTGAGGTCCTCCAGCGCCTGGTTGACCTCGTCCAGGCGCCGCCGGCCAACCGGCATCGACCTGACCTTTCCGGCCTTCACCAGCGCCATCAGCCCCCGCATCTCGGCCAGCGTGCCGACATAGGATCCGCGAATGGTCAGCGCCCGCATCGGGATGGTCACCAGCGGCAAGGTCACGTCGCCGCCGAACAGGCCGACGATGATGTAGGTCCCGCCCTTGTTGAGGGCATCGAGGCCGAGCCTGGCCGTCGCCGAGGCACCGACGAAGTCGACCGCCGCCGCCAGCCGCCCGCCGGCGAGATCCTTCAGCCGCTTCGCGGCATCCGGCCCGGAGGAATTGAGGGTCTTGGCGATGCCCATCTTCCTCGCCGCATCGAGCTTGGCGTCATCGATGTCGACCGCGATCAGCGGCGCGTCGATCATCCCCTGGGCAATCGCGACGCCGGCGAGCCCGACGCCGCCGAGCCCGATCAGGGCGACGTGGTCGCCCGGGATCAGCTTCGGGATCTTGGTCAGCGCGCCGTAGGCGGTGACGCCGGAGCAGGCATACGTGGCCGCCAGGCCCGGCTCGACGCCGTCAATGTCGACGAGGTACTTGGCGTCGGGGACGAGGACATGATCGGAGTAACCACCTTGGTTGAAGACACCAAGGGAACGCATTGATAGGCAGAGATTTTCTTCGTCCGCTTTACATGGCGGACAAACCCCGCAGCCGATCCAGGGAAAGACCATGCGGGTGGCGCCGACGCTCACCCCGGCGACCTCCGGTCCGATCGCCGCGACCTCGCCGACGATCTCGTGGCCCATGGTCAGCGGCAGCTTGATGCCGCGGTCGCCGAGGGTCAGCTTCTTGCCGCCGCCGAGGTCGTAGTAGCCGTCCCAGATATGCAGGTCGCTGTGGCAGACGCCCGCGGCGATGGTGCGGATCAGCACCTGCCGGCCGGTGGGCTTGGGCGTCTCCTGGGCGACCCGCACCAGTGGCTTCGAGAACTCGGCGACTTGGTAGCTCAGCATCTTTCCTCCGGAATCTAGGTACCCTAGAACCTCACCCTCGGCGCGGCCGGGCCTACGATGGCATTCTCCATCGGGTGCTGCCTGCGAACCGGCATTTGGAATCCAAGATAGATCGTCGCGATGAACGAGTCCGGCCATATCCGAGCGACCGTGGATGCCGCAGTGAGGGCGATCCAAGCTGGAAGACCCGAGGAGGTGCCGCCGACGCTGCGCCGTGCCATCGCATTGGTCCCCGACCATGCCGAGGCCCATCATGGCTTGGCAAGCATCGAGCGCTCGGAAGGAAAAGGCGGAGCCGCGCTTTCCCGCTACCGACGAGCCGTGGCGATCTCCCCCGCCCTTGTCGACGCTCTGGTCAGCCTCGCCGACACGCTTCTTTCGAGCGGGCAAAACGATGCTGCCGCAGCGACTTATGCAAAGTGCCTCACCCTAAGGCCGGACTGGCAGGAGGTCCGTCTCGTTCATGCCCTGGCGCCCGCCCTCGGCGGCGATGCAGCGCGGATCGAAGTGGCGGGGGCCGCTCTTCGCTCGCTGTTGAGCGACTGCGGGGGCGACGACCGACGCGCCTCCCTCGCCCAGATGCTCCTCACGCTCCTCCATGAAATCGCTCCGGTTCCGGTGACGCGCGGCTTGATCCGGCTGATCGAGCCCGCCATGCCGCCGACGGAAACGATCTTCAAGAGCGTCGGCTTTCTGTTGCAGATGTCCGGCGACCCGGACGGTGCGAACCGGGCCTATGCGGCGGCCGCGGCCATGATGGAGGAGCGAGCGGCCCGGCATCCTCTGGCTTCGACCGGCCTCCGCGTCATCCTTCCCGATTGGATCATCCGGTCCCTCGGCGAGACCGCCATCAGGCTGCTGACGATCTCGAAGCTGAAGGCGCTCGGGATGCTCAAGGTCCGCAATCTGAAGCTGGCGGCCCCGCCGGAGATGGTCGCCAATCAACCGTTCCTCGATCTGTTTTCGCCGCATATCGATCTCGTGACCGATCCGGCGGAGGTCAACAGGACGCTGGCGCTCGCCCGAGACCTCGCCATCGACTCCACCTGCCTGCAACTGGCCGATGGCCGGTTCCTGTACCTTCATCAGGCGCTCGCGGTCGCCGAACGGGCCTGGGCCGACGCGCGGCTCCCGCCCCTCCTATCGCTGCCAGGGGCGCGGTTGCGGGCGGGACGCGTACGTCTGCAGGAGGCCGGGCTTCCAGCCGACGCCTGGTACGTCGCGGTCAACGTGCGCGAACCCTCGTTCCACGGTGTCGGCGAAGGCAGGGAGCGCTTCGACCGGACCGCCCGCGACGCCGACATTTCGACCTACGTCGCGGCAATGGAGCGCGTCGTTGCACGCGGGGGATGGGTGATCCGGCTCGGCGGCGGGCCTGGCGCGCCCCGCCTCCCGTCGATGCCTCGGGTCGTCGACTACTCTCACTCCCCCTGCCGATCGCCGGAGCTCGACGTGGTGATCCTCGCCGGCGCCAGGTTCGTCATCGCCACGGTCTCCGGCCCCGCCCATGTGGCGAGCTGCTTCGGTACGCCATTCGTCATGACCAACGCCTCGCCGACCGTCAACACCGCCACGGACCGGGATATCTGGATGCCCCGGCTCTACCGCGAGCGACGCTCGGGCCGCATTCTCAGCCTGGAGGAATCCCTCAGCGATCCCCTACGCGGGGAGCTGCGGGGCAGCGGGGTGCAGGACTATGGATTGAGCCTCGTCGACAACAGCAGCGAGGAGATCGCCGAGGCCACCGACGAGATGCTCGATCGACTGGAAGGAAAGCCGGTCCGGGACGATCCGAGGGTGGCAGCCCTCTACGAGCGGAAGGCTTGGCCGTGTCTCGGCCCTATCTCCGCGCGCTTCCTCGCGAGGCACGCGTCGGACCTGCTTCCCGGCTGAGCCGCGTCGGAACCGCCCGGAGATCGACTACCGAGGCGCCGTTGGCGGGCGGTTCTTGACGCTCTCGTCCAGCTTCCAGCCCTTGTAGGAGTCCTCGATCACCGAGCGATAGGGGCTGAAATCCATGGGCAGCGCCCCCTGCTTCTTCGGCTCGTCGCCCTTGGCGAAGCGATAGACCTCGCAGGCGCCGGTCTTGTCGCGGAAGAAGAAATAGGAGGTGTCCTTCTGGGCGCGTCGCTTGGGATCGTAGAGATTGTACTGGTTGGTCGCGACGCCCAGGATCGCCGGCCCGATCGAGCCGTTGAAGACCATCTTCAGCTTATAGGGCTGTTGCTGGTTGAAATGGCCGCGCGCGCATTCGGTCGAGAGGTCCGGGTCGAGGGCGCCGACCTCCCAATAGGGATGCGAACTGGTCGTCAGCACCTTGTCGTTGCCCTGGGCGAGGGCAGCTTCGCCCAGACCCGAGGCCAGGAGGATAGCAAGCGCGGCCGGCTGGAAACGTCTTCGAACCATGGGTCCCATATGGCGCAACTCGGTCATCCCGACAAGCCGGCAACCGCCAATGGCGCCTTCAGGAACGCCCGCATGGGGGCCTCCAGCCGGAACCGGCGCTGCGCGTCGATGCCGAACCCGATTGGATCGTCTTTAAGTCGCCTATCGCAGGCCTCGATCAACTCTTCGTAGTAGTGAGCGTCGGTGAAGGCGAAAAGGTAGTCGAGGTCGCCGGCGTCGAGGCGCTCGGAGGCGACGGCGACGCCGGCGTGGAGGGCGGCCACGATCCGGCTCGGCGAGTTGAACCGCACCCATTCGGCCCGCCGGATGTCGAGCACGAGCTTGGCCCGCCTCAGCATGTCGATCCGGATGTAGTCGGGCATCACGCCGAGGGTCGAGCGGACGGTCCAGCCCCGCTTGGCCAGCTCGGCCATCGCCTGGTCGCGGCGCGGCACGATCAGCCCGTAGATCAGCACGTCGATGTCCTGTCCGCCCGAGCGGCGCTTTTCGGCGAGCGCATGGACGTAGCCGAGGCGCAGAAAGGCAACGCGGGCCGGGTCGGAGACGAGCCGCGCATAGGCCCCGACCGGGACCAGGGACCAGACGAAGTCGGCGACCTCGAGCACGCGGCGGAGGTTCTCCAGCCGCCCGGGGAAGGACGGGTTGTCCATCACCGCGCGATCTTCGATGTCCTCGGTCACGAGCACGCCGAAGACGAAGTCCGCGCCGAGGCTGCGCTTGCGCTCGAGCAGGCTCTCGACGAAGACGCTGTCGACGAAGAACTCGACGATCAGGTTCACGACCGGACGATTGTAGAAGAATCGGTTCTCGTACTGGATGGAATGGCCGGCCTCGACGAGGCCGGCCGCGATCGGCTGCAGGATGTCGCCGATGGTGACCAGGCTGCCGGATGGATGATTATTCAGATAAAAACTGAACTTTGCCATGTTACTATTTGATATAACTTCTCTTTTTTAGCGCCGCCGCAAGCGCATCGAGGCGGCGGCGAACGACGTCGCCGGCTAGGGCGCGGCGTTCGCCGCGAAGCCTGAGCGTGAGGGTCCGGCCCTCGACCGCAAGCCGGATATCGGCCAGCGCGCCGGAGTCGCCGCCGGCCACCGTGTAGGCAAGCCGGAGCGCCAGACCGAGGGTGAGCGCCGCCTCCGCATCGCCGGGTGCCAGCAGCCGGCGGACAGAAGCGGCCAGACCGCCTTCGATGTGTCCGTGGTAGCGGACATGGTCGGTCAAGGCGAGCAGCGCCCGCTCCCGGTGCTCGATCGCGACCGCCGGGAGGCGGAGGATGCGCCAGAAGGCATGCTCGGCGCGGTAGTCGGGATGGTCCTGCCAGCCGATGTCGCCCAGGAGCACGGCGGCCCGGGCGAGGCGGTCGGGGAACGCCTTCGGCAGGATCGGCGCGACCCAGGCCAGGACCTCGTCGGGGTTGGGCGCGAACCGCGCCTGCCGGGAGGCCAGCTCTTCGGCATGCGCGATCAGGGGGTCGCGGCGCCGCTCGCCGGGGCTGAGCTGGGCGAAGAGGCAGCCCTCCCGGAGCCCGTAGGAGGAGAAGACCAGCCGCCGCGGCCGTCCGAGGCGGATGACCTCGGCCAAAGGCAGCGCCGCCCACAGCAAGGCGTCGACCCGCCGCGTGACGCCCGGTATGCGCTTGAGCTGCGCCTTGCCCAGGCGCGGCAGCCGCTGCAGGAAAGCGCGGGCGGCCTGGGCTTCCAGCGTATAGGCATGAATGACCTTCAACGGATAGTCGGTCATCGCCATGTGCACGCGGGCCAGCGCCCGCCACGACCCGCCGACCAGATAGAGATCGCGGCCCTGCAGACGGTCGAGCCAGGGCACCGCGGTCAGGTGCTTCGCGACCACGGCGCGCGCCCGCTTCAGCGTGCCGCCGGCGAGCTCGGAGAGCGCGAGCGGGCCTAGCGGCAGGGTCACCTGGGCGTGGGTCTTGCCGCCGGCGATGTCGACGAGCTCGAGGCTGGCGCCGCCGAGGTCGCCCATCACGCCGTCCGCGTCTGGATTTCCAGAAAGAACGCCGAGCGCCGAGGTCCGCGCCTCCTCCTCGCCCGAGAGGATGCGAAGGCGGATGCCGGTCGCCCGGCGGACCTTGTCGACGAAAACTTTGCCGTTGGCCGCCTCGCGGACCGCAGCGGTCGTGACCGCGGTCATGCGGCCGACCCCCATGGCGCGGGCGACCTCGGCGAAACGCGCGAGGTTGCGGTGGGCGTCCGCCATGGCCACGGGGTCGAGGCGGCCGGTCGAGGCGACGCCGCGGCCTAGGCCGCAGAGGACCTTCTCGTTGAAGATCGGCACCGGCGCCCGCCCGTCATGCTCGAAGACCACTAGGCGGATCGAGTTGGAGCCGACATCGAGGACGCCGACCGGCTTCGGCCGCCGTCTCCGCTCCGCTGTCCGTCCCTTCACCGCTTCAGCACCAGCCTGGGTGGCGCCGGCGTCTTGCGACCGGCGCTGCCGCGTCCGGAGAGGCTGGGGTTGGTCATGAAATAGGTATGCGCGCTGAAAGCCTGATCCGGATCCTCGACCTTGACTCGTCTATAGACGCCTTCGGCATCGAGGGTCCAGCTCTGGGCTTCGTCCCGGAGATTGGCGACCATGATCTGGTCGAGCACCTGCTGGTGGACGGTCGGGTTCTCGATCGGCACGAAGGATTCGACCCGGCCGTCGAGGTTTCGCCCCATCCAGTCGGCCGAGGAGACGAAGACCTTGGCATGCCGGCTCGGCAGGCCATGGCCGTTGCCGAAGCAGACGATGCGCGCGTGCTCGAGGAAGCGGCCGATGATGCTCTTGACCCGGATGTTGTCGGAAAGCCCGGGCACGCCGGGCCTGAGGCAGCAGATGCCGCGCACGACGAGATCGATGGCGACGCCGGCGGTGGAGGCCCGGTAGAGCGCGTCGATGACTTCCGAATCGACAAGGGAGTTGAGCTTGACCCAGATGCCGGCCGGCTTGCCGGCCGCGGCATGCTTGACCTCGGCCTCGATGAGCTGGAGCAGCGTCGATCGAAGCCCGATCGGGGCGATCACCAGCTTCTCCATCTTCTCCGGATGGACATAGCTGGTCATGTAGTTGAAGACCTTCGCGGCATCGCGGCAGAGGGCCGGATCGACGGTGAAGAACGAGAGGTCGGTATAGATGCGCGCGGTCACCGGGTGATAGTTGCCGGTGCCGAAATGGGCATAGCTGCGAAGCCCGGTGCCCTCGCGTCTGACCACCAGCGACACCTTGGCGTGGGTCTTCAGGTCGATGAAGCCGTAGACGACCTGGGCGCCGGCGCGCTCGAGGTCGCGGGCCCAGCGGATGTTGGCTTCTTCGTCGAAGCGCGCCTTGAGCTCGACCATGGCGGTCACCGACTTGCCGGCTTCGGCCGCCTCGACCAGCGCCTGGACGATCTGGGAATCGGCCGAGGTGCGGTAGAGCGTCTGCTTGATCGCGATCACCGCGGGATCGCGGGCGGCCTGCCTCAGGAACTGCACCACCACATCGAAGCTCTCGTAAGGGTGGTGGACCAGGATGTCCTTCCGGCGGATCGCGGCGAAGCAGTCGCCGGCGAAGTCGCGGATGCGCTCGGGAAAGCGGGCGTTGAACGGCTTGAACAACAGGTCGGGCCGGTCGACGGCGATGAGCTGGCGGATATCGGCGACCCCCACCAGCTCCTCCAGCGTGAACACCTGGTCGGGCGCGACGCGGAGCTGGTCGACGACGAAGTCCCTGAGCTCGGCCGGCATCGCCGCGTTGAGCTTGACCCGGATGACGTTGCCGCGCCGGCGCCGCTTGAGCGCCGACTCGAAGTGGCGGACCAGGTCCTCGGCCTCTTCGTCGATCTCTACCTCGCTGTCGCGGAGGATGCGGAAGACGCCCTCGCCGTTGACGATGAAGCCCGGGAACAGCCGATTGAGGTTGAGCGACACCAGGTGCTCGAGCCTGAGGAAGCGGATCTCCTTGCCCGGCAGGCGGATGAAGCGGCCGATCTGGGCCGGCACGGGCACCAGCGCCCGCATCACGCGGCCCGCATCCGGGCGCATCAGCTGCAGCACCATGGCGAAGCCGAGGTTGGGAATGAACGGGAACGGGTGCGCCGGATCGATGGCGAGCGGCGTGAGCACGGGGAAGACGTGCTCCATGAAGTAGGCGTCGAGCCAGGCCCGCTCCTCGGCCGAGAGATCCGTCGGGTCGATCACCGAGAAGTCGGCCTGGCGGAGCTCGGCCTTGAGCTCGCGCCAGCAGCGCTGCTGGTCGTTCACCAGGTCGGCGACGTGGCGGTTGATCTCGTCGAGCTGGTGCGCCGGCGAGAGGCCGTCCTGGGAAGGCTGGGTGATGCCGGCACTGACCTGGCCGCGAAGGCCCGCCACGCGGACCATGTAGAACTCGTCCAGGTTCGAGCCCGAGATCGAGAGGAATCTGAGCCGCTCCAGGAGAGGATGGCGCTTGTTGAACGCTTCCTCGAGAACCCGGGCATTGAACGCGAGCCAGGACAGCTCGCGGTTGAAGAAGCGGTCAGGCGCGTTACGGTCGATCGTCCGATCGCGCGCCCGGGTCAGGACGGTCACAGCGGCACCGAGACGTGGTTTCCCAGACCCTTAGCCATATCACAGGCTGTGTGACGAAGTCATGTCGGCCCCAGGGCAAAGCCGAGATCGGGCGCCATCCCTAGATACCGATCTCGGCCCGGTCGATCTCGTTCATGACGATCGAGAGTACGTCGAAGGCCTCGACGCGGGGACCGGTATGGACCGCCCAAAGACAGCCGCTCTGCGAATAGCGCACCACCGTCGGCGGCCTGGACGGGTCGTGGAAGTCGTAGATGCGCCCCGCCTCCTGACCCTTCTCGACCCAGTCGCCCCCCTTGTTGAAGGCGTGGAAGAGACCGCCATGCGGGGCGAATGACAGCGCCGTCGTTGGGTCCTTGACCCCGACCAGCTTGGTCGGTGTCGCCGGCACCTCGATCTTGCCGTCGAGGACGCCGTGAAACTTCAGGATGTTGCGGACGCCGCGCTCGATCTCGGCCAGGGATTCGTTGCCGATGCGGCTCAACCCGCCGAATTCGCAGCTGAGCGCCGGGACGCCGAGATGGTCGGCGGTCGTCATGAAGCTGTTGGTGTGGTCGATCTCGCGCAACACCGCGTGATAGGGCGCGCCCCAGGCCACGCCGAGATCGATATTGGCCTTCATCTGCTTCGGATCGTCGACGAAATGCGAGCAGGTGTTGAAGGCGGTGTCGTGATAGGTGCCGCCGGTATGGAGGTCCATGTTGTAGTCGGTGATCGGCAACAGCGCCCGAGTCACGTAGTCCGCCAGCATCTCGGTGAAGCTGCCGAGCCGGTTGCCGGGAAAGACCCGGTTCAGGTCCTTGCCGTCATAGGGACAAAGCCGATGGCCGACCTCGACCGCCGGCAGGTCGAGCGAGGGAATGATGATGATCCGGCCTTGGACCCGGGCGGGATCGACCTCCCGCGCCAGGTTCAGCAACGCCACCTGTCCGTCGTACTCGTCGCCATGGGTGCCGGCGGTCAAGAGGAAGGTCGGGCCGCTGCCGTTCTTGATCGCCACGATCGGGATGCCGATGACGCCGAGGCCGGAGTGGGTATGCGCCCGCGGCACGCGCATGTGGCCGAACTGCTTTCCGGCCTTCTCGAAGTCGACGTCGGTGCGGACCCGTGGCGGCAGGGTCGCGGGATCGGGAAGCTGGCGCATGGTGTCCCTCAGATCGAGCTGTTGAAGGCGCCGCCGTCCATCAGCAGGTTTTGGCCGGTGATGTAGCTCGCATGCGTGCTGCAGAGGAAGGCGCAGGCGGCGCCGAACTCGGCCGCGGTGCCGAAGCGGCGGGAGGGATTCTGGGCGGCCCGTTCCTTCATGATCTCCTCGAGCGGACGCCCGGTCTTCTTGGCTTCGGCGATCATGCCGGAACGCAGCCGGTCGGTGTCGAACGGTCCGGGCAGGAGCCCGTTGATGGTGACGCCGTCCTTGGCGACCTGGCGGGCGATGCCGGCGCAGAAGCCGGTGAGCCCCGTACGAGCGCCATTGGAGAGGCCGAGGACCGGGATCGGGGACTTCACCGAGCCCGAGGTGATGTTGACGATGCGGCCCCAGCGGCGGGCGATCATCGGGTCGAGGGTCGCCTTGATCAGCTCGATCGCGGTGATCATGTTGGCGTTGAGCGCCTTCATCCAGTCCTCGGGCGTCCAGTCGCGGAAGTCGCCCGGCGGCGGACCGCCCGCATTGTTGATCAGGATGTCGGGCTCGGGGCAGGCGGCGAGCGCCGCAGCGCGCCCCTCGGTCGTGGTGATGTCGCCGGCGACCGCGGTCGCCTTGCCGCCGGCGGCGCGGATCGCGGCCGCCGCCGCTTCGAGGGCCTCCTGGCCGCGCGCGGTGATGGTGACCACGACGCCTTCGCGCGCCAGCGCCTCGGCGCAGCCCTTCCCCAAGCCCTTCGATCCGGCGCAGACCAGCGCGCGACGCCCAGCGATGCCCATGTCCATGGTCAGAACTCCAGTTCGGGTTGCGTGAGCCGCGCGAGGACCGCGCGGGCGAGCGGTACGGTGATCGGCCGGCGCTCGGCCAGCGCCGCCACGTCGAGGGCCGCAACGGCCGTGCCGATCGCGGCGAAGGAGCGGTCGAGCCGCTGCAGAAGATAGCTGACGACCTCGGCCTCGACACGGAGCTGGCGGTCGGCGAAGAGCTTGACCATCACCGCGGCGCGAAGCTCGTCGTCGGGGGGGAGCAGCGCCACCGCAGGCGCCGTTGTGAGGCGCGAGCGGAGGTCGGCAAGCCGGATCGGCCAGCGCGCCGGCGGCTCGCGCCCGATCAGCAGCAGATGCCCCCGGCGTTCGGCCAGCAGGTTGTAGAGATGCAGGACGAGGCGCTCGGCAGCCGGCGCCGGGGCGTCGCCGAGATCGAGCACGACGGCGCCTGAGGCCGCGAGCGCGGGCGGGTCGAGCGGTCCCTGCCCCGCCGCCTCGGCGGCACCGGAGCGCCGGCGCCAGACCTGGGCGAGGTGGCTCTTCCCCGACCCCGCCGGCCCATGGAGCGCGAGCGCGGTCGCCGGCCAGTCCGGCCAACGATCGAGCCAGGCGACGGCCTCGGCGTTGGAGGCGGCGACCAGGAAGTCTTCGCGGCCCAGCGCCGGCCGGTGAGAGAGGCCGAGGACGAGCTGGCTCGGCCCGGTCATCAGGGACCGGGACCGCGATAGAACGGGCTGGCGAGATAGCGTTCGACCGCGAAACGGACCAGCACGCCGATGGCGGCGGCCACGGGCACGGCCAGCAGGAGGCCGAGGAACCCGAAGGAGGCGCCGCCGGCCATCAGCGCGAAGATCACCCAGACCGGATGCAGCCCGACGCGGTCGCCGACCAGCTTCGGCGTCAGCACGTTGCCTTCCAGCACCTGACCGACCACGAACACCAGGGCGACCAGGGCGACCGGACCCGGGCTGCCGAACTGGATCCAGGCGAGACCGATCGCGAGCACGCCGCCGCCGAGCGCGCCGACGATCGGGATGAAGGAGGCGAGACCGGCGAAGAACCCGATGAGCAGGCCGAAGTCGAGCCCGGCGGCCGTGAGACCGGCGGCGTAGAAGAGGGCGAGCGCCAGGCAGACCAGGGCCTGGCCGCGGGCGAACCCGGCGAGCGTGCGGTCGATCTCGGCGACCTGCGAGCGGATGGTCGCCGCCTCGGTCTGAGGCAGCCGCTCGTCGATCCAGGCGACGATGTCGGGCCAGTCGCGCAAGAGGTAGAAGGCGACGACCGGCGTGATGAACAGCAGCGAAAGCAGGCTGGCGATCGCAGCACCGCCCGAGATGAGCCCGGCCAGCACGGTCCCGAGCCAGGCCAGCGCCTCGCCTGCATGCGAGCCAAGCAGCGAGGAGAGCTCCTTCAGGTCCTGTTCGCCGGCCTGCGACTTGATCAGCTCGAACAGCGGGTCGAGGGCGTCCCGGATGCGTTCGATATAGACCGGCAGGCGCTGGGCGAAGGTGGAGATCTGCGCCTTCAGCACCGGCGCGATCATCAGGAGGAGGCCGAGGCCGACGAGGAAGAAGATGACGAGCGCCAAAGCCGCGGCGACGCCCCGCCCGAGCTTGAGCCGTGCCAGCCGATTGACCAGCGGATCGAGGACGTAGGCGACGGCGAATCCGGCGGCGAAGGGCATGAGGACGTCGCGCAGCTGATAGAGCACGAAGACCGCCGCCGCGATCGCGACCAGCCAGGTGAGCGCGCGCGAGCGGGCATCGTCCATGCTAGGAGCCTGCCTGAGGAATGGCCACGGCCTCAATTGCGAAGCGCGGCGGAGAGGGCGCGAAGCGGGCGCGACGGCGATGCCGGGCGCATCTCCGAGCGCCCGCGACAAAGCCATCGCCCCGCGCTTCGCAACCCGAAGGGCCGTCGCCACAAGGGCTTGGGCGTCGTCGAGCGCCGCTCGTGATGCGTCCAGCATCACGTTGCGCCGCTCTCCTAGCCCAAGCCCTTGTGGCGACGGTTGAGGTCATGGCCATTCCTCAGACAGGCTCCTAGGAGCCTATCAGGCCGCGGCCCCAACCGATCAGGTAGGCGCCGCCGGAGGCCACCGTGGTCACCGCCACCAGCAGCACCAGCGCCGGCACGATGCCGGGTGCGACGATACCGAGCCCGATATCGGCGAGGACGACGCCGGCCAGGACCAGCTGCGCAACCGTGTTCGCCTTGCTGATCAGGATCGGCGCCATCGCCGGCGTCTGGTCGAGGGTGTGCAGCATGAGCACGCCGCCGACGATCAGCACGTCGCGCGACACCACCAGGATCACCAGCCAGAGCGGGATCTGGCCGGCCTGGCCGAGCGTGATGAAGACGGAAACCAGCAGGACCTTGTCGGCGATGGCGTCGAGATAGGCGCCGAGCCGCGAGCGCGCGTCCAGGCTGCGGGCGAGGAACCCGTCGAGGCCGTCGGTGATGCTGGCGGCGAAGAACACCCAGAAGGCCGGCGCCCATTGCCCGGTCAGGATCAGCCAGACGACCAGCGGCACCGCCAGGAGGCGGGCGAGCGTGACGAGATTGGGCAGGAACCCGAGAAGCGCCAGCGTCATCGCCGGACCGGCCCGGTCAGCCTCACGACCGACTCCGTCTGCCCTTCGATCAGCTCCAGGTCGCGCTGCGCCAGCGCCGACCGGAGCTGGCCGGTCTCGCCGACATAGGTCACGGCGATGCGGCCTTCCTGCCGGGTGAGCTGAACCACCTCCGCCTTGCGGACGAGGCCGATGCCGGACAGCCGGCGACGGATCTCGGTCCACTCGGCGAGGCTGGCGACGGGCACGGCAAGCACGATCTGGCGCTCGCTCTGGCCCGGGCCGATGGCGTTGTCCTGCTTCCACAGGCGCTCGAGCTCGCGCTCGACCCAGGTCACCGCGCGGGCGAGCAGAGCCTCGCTCTGGTCGGCGGACTCGCCGGTGAAGGAGTCGACCAAAGTCAGATCGGCGCCCCCCGAGTGCCGCGTCACCGTCAGCGCCACGGTCGGTTTCGAGGTGATCGGATCCAGGCTGACCGCGGCCACCGCCACCGCGGCTTCGGCCGCGCCGTAGCGGCGGGCGAGCGCCTCCAGCTTGACCGTATCGCCGGCCATCGCCTCCTTGGCGCCGAGGTCGCCGATGTCGCGGAGATCGCCCAAAGGGACCATGATCGGAACCAGGGTGTCGCGCGGCGGCCGCTGGGCCCAGGCCTCGCGCCAGGGGTTGCGTTCGTCGAACAGGACCATGCTGCCGCCGACCGAGTAGACCGGGACCACCAGCACCGGCCGCGCCCTGGTCTCGGTGAAGGCGACGCCGGCCGAACCCATCACGTCGCGGACGGCCACCGGATTGAAGCGGACCGTCAGGGTGGCGAGATAGCGGACGGCGGAGGTTCGCTCGTTGGTGACGTCGATCGAACGGACGAGGCTGGTCAGCGTCGCCTCGTCGAGGCGCGGAGAGCGGACACTGTCATCGGTCGCCAGCCGCTGCATCAGCTTCTGGAAGGCCTGGCGCTGGCCGTCCAGGTGCGCCTTCTCGCGCGCCTGCAAAGCGGTCGCGTCGGTGACGTCGACTGCGACGTCGGTGACGGTGAAGACGTCGTCCTGGGCGGCAGGCGGAGCCTGCGCGACCGCAGGCCCCGCGAGCACGAGCAGCGCCGTCACGACCAGACGTAAGAGACCGGCTCGTGCCATTGCAATGTGTCCGCGTTCGTCTATCTTCTGGCGCCCGCTTATACCGTGGCGAGCGCGAGGACACCATAAGCGCCAGGACGTACAAGGATGCCGGCGTCGATATCGACGCAGGCAATGCATTGGTCGAGGCGATCAAGCCCCTCACCCGCGCGACCCGTCGGCCTGGCGCCGACGGCGAGATCGGCGGCTTCGGCGCTGCCTTCGACCTGCGCGCAGCGGGGTATCGGGATCCGATCCTGATCGCCTCCACCGATGGCGTCGGCACCAAGGTCAAGATCGCGATCGAGGCGGCGCGGCCGGACACGCTCGGCATCGACCTGGTCGCCATGTGCGTCAACGACCTGGTCGTCCAGGGTGCAGAACCCCTGTTCTTCCTCGACTATTACGCGACCGGCAAGCTTGAGATCGACGTCGCCCGCCGGGTCGTCGCCGGCATCGCCGAGGGCTGCCGGCTGGCCGGCTGCGCCTTGATCGGCGGCGAGACGGCGGAAATGCCGGGCCTCTACGCCCGTGGCGACTACGACCTGGCCGGATTCGCCGTCGGCGCGGTCGAGCGGAGTGAGATCATCACCGGCGAGACGGTCGCCCCCGGCGACGTGATCCTGGGCCTGGCTTCCTCCGGCGTCCATTCCAACGGCTACTCCCTGGTCCGTCGCGTCGTCGCCGACCGCGGGCTCTCCTGGGAGGCGCCGGCGCCCTTCGACCAGGCCCGCTCGCTCGGCGAGGCGCTGCTGACCCCGACCAGGATCTACGTCAAATCGACCCTGGCGGCGATCAAGGGCGGCGGCATCAAGGCGATGGCCCACATCACCGGCGGCGGGTTGATCGAGAACCCGCCCCGGGTTTATCCGAAGACCGTGGCGGCGGAGATCGACGGCGCCTCCTGGCAGATGCCGCCGGTGTTCCGCTGGCTGAAACGCGAGGGCGGCATCGAGGCGTCCGACATGCCGCGGACCTTCAACTGCGGGATCGGCATGCTGGTCATCGTTGATCCGGCGCAGGCGGCTACGGCGAAGGCCCGGCTCGAAGCGGCCGGCGAGACCGTCTTCGAGATCGGCCGCATGGTGGCACGCGACGGCGAGGCCGTGACCATCGCCAACCTGGAGAGCGCATGGCGCGACTGAGGCTGGGCGTGATGATCTCCGGGCGCGGCAGCAATCTGCAGGCCCTGATCGATGCCTGTCTCGGTCTCGCCTTCCCGGCGGAGATCGCCTGCGTCATCTCCAACGTCCGCGGCGCCTTCGGGATCGAGCGGGCGCGGAGCGCCGGCATCCCGACCGTCGTCGTCCCCCACAAGGCCTATCCGGACCGCGAGCACTTCGAGGCGGACCTGACCCGCATGCTCCACGCGCATGGCGTCGACCTCGTCTGCAACGCAGGCTTCATGCGCATTCTGACGCCATCGTTCTTCGAGGCCTGGCCGGACCGCGTGATCAACGTCCACCCCTCCCTGCTGCCGGCCTTCCCGGGATTGCGGACGCATGAGCGGGCGATCGCCGCCGGCTGCCGGTTTTCCGGCTGCACCGTCCACTTCTCCCGGCCCGAGCTGGATGACGGGCCGATCATCGTCCAGGCGGTCGTGCCGATCCGCCCCGACGACACCTCCGACACGCTGGCGGAGCGCGTGCTTGCGGAAGAGCACCGCATCTATCCGCTGGCGGTCCGTTGGCTGGCCGAGGGCCGGGTGCAGCTCGACGGCAAGCGCGCGATCGTGACCGAGGCGGTGGTTCCCGACGGCACGCTGGTCAATCCGGCCGGCTAGAAAATCCCCGGGACCTGCGCTATACGGCGGGCAGCCGGTATCGGGAGGGGAGTTCAGCCATGGCCGTCGACAACGACCTCAAGCATCACCAGGAGACCTGGAACGCCTTCATCAAGGGCTCGCTTTGGACCGGCGGCGTCTGCGCCGCGGTCATGCTGGCGCTCTTGATCTTCGTCGCCTGATCCAAGAGGTGAGCCGCCCGCGCCTCACAGGCGCGGGCGGGATCGCTCGCCTTCAGCCGACGATTTCGGTCTCGGCGAAAAAGTAGGCGATCTCGTTCTTCGCGTTCTCGAGCGAGTCCGATCCATGGACGGAATTCGCCTCGATCGACTCGGCGAAGAGCTTGCGGATCGTCCCCTCGGCGGCATTCGCCGGATTGGTCGCCCCCATCACCTCGCGGTTCTTCGCGACCGCGTTCTCGCCCTCGAGCACCTGCACGACCACGGGGCCCGAGGTCATGAACTTGCAGAGATCGGCGAAGAACGGCCGCGCCTTGTGCACGGCATAGAAGCCCTCGGCCTGGGCCTGGGTCAGGCGGACGCGCTTCTGCGCGACGATGCGGAGCCCCGCCCCCTCGAGCACGGCGTTGACCTTGCCGGTGAGGTTCCGGCGCGTCGCGTCCGGCTTGATGATCGAAAAGGTACGCTCGAGCGCCATCGCTGAACTCCTGGAAGCATCTTCTGGTATCTGGAAGCCGCAGGCTTATAGCGGCGACGCACGGGGGCTGCAACAGACCCTGGACCCGGAGCCCGCCGGTTTGCCGGCCCGGGGGCCCGAGCGCTAGTCTCCGGCATCGACCACGAGGGTCCGCCGATGGGCAATGACGGCTACGTGCACGGGTACTCGGTCCGCGAGCATCAGCGGCTGACCGATCAGGCCTCCAGCCTGGTCGAGCTTCTGCACTGGGACACCGCATTTTCTGCCGGCAGCGAGGTGCTGGAGGCCGGCTGCGGGGTCGGCGCGCAGACCGTCACCATCGCCCGGAACAGCCCCGACGCCCGCATCACTTCAGTCGACATATCGGCCGAGTCGCTGGCGGCGGCGAAGGACCGGGTCGGGCGCGCCGGCCTTCGCAACGTCACCTTCCGCCAGGCCGACCTCTTCGACCTGCCGTTCCCGGACGCATCCTTCGATCACGTCTTCGTCTGCTTCGTGCTCGAGCACCTGAAGGACCCGGCGGGCGCCCTCTCCCGGCTCCGCTCCCTGCTGAGGGCGGGAGGCACCATCACGGTGATCGAGGGCGACCATGGCTCGACCTATTTCCACCCCGACGACGCCGATGCCAGGCGCGCGGTCTCTTGCCTGGTCGAGGTGCAGGCCCGCCTCGGCGGGGACTCCCTGATCGGCCGCCGGCTCTACCCGCTGCTGGCCGATGCCGGATACGCCGAGGTCTCTGTCTCTCCGCGGATGGTCTATGTCGACGGCAGCAAGCCGCACCTGATCGACGGCTTCACGCTGAAGACCTTCACCGCGATGGTCGAAGGCGTGCGCGACCAGGCGCTGGCGGCGGGGATGATCGACGAGGCCTCCTGGGAGCGCGGGATCGCCGGCCTGACCCGCACCGCCGCCGCCGACGGCGTCTTCTGCTACACCTTCTTCAAGGGGCGGGGACTGCGCCCGGCCTCGGCGACAGCTGCCTGGCCAGCGCGTCGTTGAGCGCGCCCGGGCGGATCGGCTTCGCCAAATAGTCGTTGAAGCCCGCCGCCATCGCCGCCTGTCGGTCCTCCTCGAAGGCATTGCCGGTGAGCGCGATGATCGGCGACTGGCGGTTGGGGCCGTCCTGCGCCCGGATCAGCCGCACCGCCTCCATCCCGTCCATTCCCGGCATCTGGATGTCCATCAGGATGGCGTCGAACGCCGCCGCCCCCGCCGCAGCGACGCCGGCGCGCCCGTCGGCGGCGAGCTCGACCTCGAACCCGAGGCCGCCGATCAGCTTGGAGATCAGGCGGCGATTCACGTCATTGTCCTCGACCAGCAGGATGCGCGCCTTCCGCTGGGACGCGGGTGCCGCAGGCGCCGGCGTCACCTCGGCCGCCGAAACGGCGAGCGGCGCCTCGGTCCGAGGCAGGCGGCAGGTGAACCAGAAGGTGGTCCCCTTTCCAACCTCGCTCTCGAAGTCGATGCGCCCGCCCATCGCATCCACCAGCTGCTTGCAGATCGCAAGGCCGAGACCGGCGCCGCCGAAACGTCGGGTGATGGTCTGATCGGCCTGGGTGAACTTCTCGAACACGTGGACGCGCAGTTCCGCCGGCATGCCGATGCCGGTGTCGGCGACGGCGAACTTCACCATGTCGACCTCGCCGGTCGCCACGGCCGAGACGACGATCCGCCCTCCGTCGGTGAACTTGACCGCATTGGTGATCAGATTGAGCAGGATCTGGCGCAGGCGCGTCGGGTCGCCGAGCCGCCACTCCGCAACGTCCGTACCGATCTCGAGCGACATCGACAAGCCCTTGGCGAGCGCGCGGGGTTCGGAGTTTGCGGTCGCGCTGCCCAGGACCTGCACCAGGCTGAACGGCAGGCGCTCGAGCACGATCTGCCCCGCCTCGAGCTTGGAGAGGTCGAGGATGTCGCCCAGAAGCTCGGTCAGCTGCAGCGAGGAGGCGAGCGCCTGATCGACGAAGCCGCGCTGCTCGGGCGTCAGCGGGGTCGCGGCGAGCAGGTCGACGCCGCCGATCACCGAGGCGAGCGGGGTCCTGAGCTCGTGGCTCATGACCGCCAGGAACTCCGACTTGGCCTGGTTCGCGCGCTCGGCCCGCTGGCGCGCCGCCTCGACCTCGGCCTGGGCTTCGACCACGTCGGTGATGTCGCGTCCGGTCCCGCGGTAGCCGAGGAACACACCGTCGCGGCCGAAGAACGGCCGCGCGTCGACGGAGAGCCAGCGCCTCGAGCCGCCGGCCAAGACCCGCGAATATCGGAAGTCTTTCAGCGGCAGCCGCGCGGCCAGGGTTGCGTCGTACGCCACCCATCGCTCCTCGCTGATGCCTTCAGGCTCCGTCTCGCGATAGGTGAGGCCGAGGAAGGCGTCCGCATCGACGCCGCCCTCCTCGAGGGTCTCGGTCGCGAGATAGGTGAAACGCAGATCGGCATCCAGCTCCCAGAACCAATGCGAGGCCGAGCGGGCGAAGTCATGCACGCGCTCGCCGGCCAGCCGCTCGCGGTTCTGTGCCGCCCTCGCCTCGGAGAACCAGCGGAACACCACGGTGGTCGAGTTGAGCAGGGTCAGGATCAGCATGATCGAGAACGCGCCGACGGCGGCGTAGCCGAACTCGCTGTAGAGCAGGAAGAAGATCGAAACCGGCGCGAGCACGCCGAGCACGAACCCGGCAGCGGCGAGCGGCAGCACTGCCAGCGTCGCTGCCCCGCCCGCGGCCACGCCGGCGAACATGACGCAAAGCGTCAGCGTCTCGACCTGCCCGGCGCCGGGAAGGAAGACGAGCGCGCTGCTCCACAAGAGGCCGGCAGCCGTCGCCCACAGCACCGGCTTCCGCCAGCTACCGGGCCTCAGCGACTGCGGCAGGCTTCGCCCGCGAAACCGGTTCCAGCGCCAGAGCTGGAAGAGCGAGAACCCCCAGATCGCCCCCGCCCATCCGACGATCAGGCCGCGGGGGCCATCGGGCCACAGCACCATGGCGATGATCGCGGCGTTGACCGAGCTGGCGATCGCATTGATCGGCGTCGTCCGCGCCAGGACCGCCAACTGGTCGCGCCTGAGCGCCTCCGGGTAGAGCGCGTCGAGCCAGCGCCGCACCGACGGCACGATATCGGAAAACCGTCTGATCATACGCATTCGAGTACCGCACGTCTTTGCTGCATTGCCAAGCGACTCAGTCGCCGATCATCGGCCAGAGCGCACGGACGGCGCCGGCGATTCCGGTGAGGACCAGGAGCCACAGCACGACCCGGCGGAAGTGCTCGGGCGAGGCGCCACGGAAGGCGCGCTCGCCGACGAAGACGCCCGCCAGCAGGAAAGGGATGAGAAAGACCGCGGTCGTCGCCGGTTGCGCCTCGACCAGGCCGCCGAGCCAGGCGGACGCGAGGGCGGCGGCGTCGGTGACGAAGAAGAAGGCGATGAGGGTCGCGCGCCCGACCGAGAGGCTGTCGGTACGCGTCAGATAGAGGAACACCAGCGGCGGGCCGGAGAGCGCCGCGATGCCGTTCATGACGCCGGCGAGAGCCCCGGTCATGACGATCGTGCCCGGCCCGGGCGTGCCGGTGAGGCGGAATCCCACCAGGAACATCAGGGCCACGGCCAACACCGTGAGCGAGAGGCCGAGGCGGAGCGCGCCGGGCGACGCCAGGCCCAGCACCCAGGTACCGATGGGGGTGGTCAGGATCGCCACCGGCAGCAGCAGGCGAAGCCCGCGCCAGTCGATATGCGCCCAGAGGCCGGGCAATTGCCGAAGTGCCACGGTCACGCCGAAGATCAGCACGATCACCACCGCGTCCAGCGGCGGCAGCACCAGCGAGAGCAGCGGCGTGATCATCAGCCCCATGCCGAAGCCGGAATATCCCCGGACGACGGCACAGACGAGCGTCACCACGGCGGCGAAGGCGAAGGTCCAGTCCATAGTCCGGGCAGGGCGGCGGGATCGGGCGTCAGGCGCCCTTTTCCCAGCCCCCCGCTTCGGTCTGTCGCCAGTAGGTGACCTCGTGGCCCGCGGCCTTGTAGGCGGTCCAATGAGCCCGTGCCCGGGTGACCTGGTCGGGATCGCGGCCGTCGAAGATCTCGAAACAGCGCTCGTAGGCGGCGAGCTTCGCCGTTTCCTGGCCGTCGACCAGCATCACGAACTCGGCGCCGTTCGGGTTCTCGTCCTCGGCCGTCAGCCAGACCGGCTGATGCGCGGCCTCGCCGTCCCTCGCCGAGCCGTGCGGCAGGAAGGAGTTGGGATCGAAGGTCCAGAGCTGTGCCGACAACGCCTCGACCCGCTCGGTCGAGCCGGCCACCACGACCGCGCGCTTGCCCAAGGACAGCGCGCGGTCTAGCAGCTTGGCGAGCGCCCAGTCGAGCGCCCGCGTGGTCAGGTGATAGAAGCCGACCTCGGTCACGGGACGCCCGGGCGCATCACGACTTCTCGTAGTAGGCCTTCACCAGATGGTCGAGCAGGCGGACGCCGTAGGCGGTGGCGCCCTTCGGCGTCACCGGCTTGTCCTTCGACGACCACGCCATCCCGGCGATGTCGAGATGCGCCCACGGCACGTCGTTGGTGAAGCGCTTCATGAACATCGCCGCCTTGCACGAGCCGCCGTCGCGGGTGCCCGAGTTCTTCATGTCGGCGATGTCGGAGTCCATGCCGCGGTCGAAGCTCTCCGCCAGCGGCATGCGCCACAAGCCCTCGCCCGTCGCCTTGGCCGAGGCCAGCAGCCGGTTGGCGAGCTCGTCCTCGGTGACGAAGGCGCCGGCGAACTCGTGGCCGAGCGCGATGACGATGGCCCCGGTCAGGGTCGCGAGGTCGACCATGAATCGCGGCTTGAAGCGGTCCTGGCAGTACCAGAGCGCATCCGCCAGGACGAGCCGGCCCTCGGCATCGGTGTTGGTGATCTCGATGGTCTGGCCGGACATACTCTTGACCACGTCGCCTGGGCGCTGGGCGGTGCCCGACGGCATGTTCTCGACCAGTCCGACGATGCCGATGACATTGGCCTTGGCCTTGCGGCCGGCGAGCGCCCGCATCAGCCCGATCACGGCGGCGGAGCCGCCCATGTCCCACTTCATGTCCTCCATGCCCGCCGCCGGCTTCAGGGAGATGCCGCCGGTGTCGAAGGTCACGCCCTTGCCGATGAAGGCGAGGGGCTTCTCCTTCGACGACGGATTGCCCTGCCACTGCATGACCACGAGCTGGCTCTCATGCTGGCTGCCCTGGCCGACGCCGAGCAGGGCACCCATGCCGAGCCTGGTCATCTCCTTGATGCCGAGGACCTCGACCTTGACGCCATGGTCGGCGAGCGTCTTGCACTGCTTGGCGAGGCTCTTCGGATAGACCACGTTCGCCGGCTCGGAGACAAGGTCGCGGGCGAAGAACACCGCCTCGGCGACCTGCTCGAGATCGGCGTAGGTGCGCTGTGCCGTGCGGCTCGCCTCGACATGGACGGAGAGGCGCTGCAGAGTCGGCTTGCTCTCGGGCTTTTCCTTGGTGCGATACTTGTCGAAGCGGTAGGAGCGGAGCTTGGCCCCGAGCGCCAGGTGTGCAGCGGCGATGCCGCCCTCCTCGCCCGCGAGGTCGACGGCGATCGCCGCCTCCTGGGCGCCGGAGCCGCCGAGCTCGCCGATCAGCACGCCACCCAACGCCTCGAGGTCGACCGGCTTGTTCTCCCCCTTGGCCTTGCCGAGGCCGAGCAGGACGATGCGACTGGCATCGATGCCGGCCGGCGCCATTATCGAGAGGATCTGCCGGATCTTGCCGACGAAGCGGCTGCCGGCGATGGCGCGGGTCAAGGCGCCCTTGGTCTTGCGGTCGAGCTCGGCCGCGCTCTGGGTCAGCTTCTTGCCTTCGTAGACGCCGACAACGAGCGCCCCCTTGGCCGGGAGCCCCGGCTTGGAGAACGTGATCTTCATGGAGTGACTCCTCCCGATGCGGGAACGGTGAGTGTGGCGGGCGGGTGGTGCTGTGCCATAGCCTTCGGCCGTTTCGGCTGTCAATGGCGCGGGAAGCCGTGGCAGATTGGAACGTCTCTCTCAACCTCGTGGCGGATCACCGGTGCTGTCGTTCCTCGCATCGCCCTGGGCGCGTGTCCTCGTGCTCGCCCTCACCCTCGCTTCGCTGCTGCCGGGCGCGATCCGGCTGCCGCCGATCGACCGCGACGAGGCGCGCTACGCCCAGGCCACCAAGCAGATGCTGGAGACCGGGGATTTCGTCCGCATTCGCTTCCAGGGCGAGCCCCGGAACAAGAAGCCGGTCGGCATCCATTGGCTGCAGGCAGCATCCGTCACCCTGACCTCGCCCGAGGCGAAGGAGATCTGGGCCTTCCGGATCCCGTCGGTCCTCGGCATCGTGCTGGCGGTGGGGCTGACCATGGGGATCGCCCGCCGCCTCTACGATCCGATGACGGCCGCCGCCGCCGGAGGCCTGCTCGGCGCCAGCCTGCTCGCCCAGGTGATGGGCCAGCAATCCACCACCGACGGCGCCCTTCTGGCCGCCGCCGTCGCCGCCCAGGGCTCGCTGGTGCTGGCCTATGTCCGCCAGCGGCGGGGCGAGCTCGTCCGCCTCGGCCTCGCCCTCGGATTCTGGGCGGCGCAGGGGGCGGCCCTCCTGCTCAAGGGGCCGGTGATCCCGCTCATCTCGCTCCTGACCGTCGTCACCCTGTCGGTCGCCGACAAGGACTGGCGCTGGTTCAGGATGCTGCGCCCGCTGATCGGCGTGCCGCTGGCACTGGCGATCGCGAGCCCGTGGTTCATCGCGGTCCAGCTCGCGACCGATGGCGGCTTCGTTGCCGATGCCGTCCGCAACGACCTCCTGCCGAAGCTGATCGGCGGCCAGGAGAGCCACGGGGCGCCGCCGGGCTACTACCTGGCGCTGGTCAGCCTGACCCTCCTGCCTGCGTCGCTGGTGATGTGGCCGGCCTTGAAGGAGGCCTGGAGCGACCGGCTGGACGCGCCGACCCGGGCGTTGTTGGCCTGGGCGGTCCCCGCCTGGTTTCTGTTCGAGGCAGTTCCGACCAAGCTGCCGCACTACGTGCTGCCGCTGTTTCCGGCGTTGGCGATTCTCTCGGCGCGCCTCTTGGTCCGTGCCGCCAACGGCGAGCCGACGGCGCTCGACCGGACCTGGCCCAAGCTCGCGGCCCTGCCCTGGCTGGCAGGAAGCCTCGCCCTCGCCGCGGCCCCGACGGCCATCGGCTACGCCCTCGACCATCGGCTGGACCCCGCGTCGCTCGCCATCGGACTGGCCGCGCTGGCCGCCACGCTCGCCGCCGCCATCGCCGCCTTCCGCCGGCGCTGGCTGGCCGCGGCGGCGATCTCGGCCGTCGCCGCCTGGGGCGTGCTTGCCGGCAGCTTCGGCCAGGTCCTGCCTCGGCTGGACGCAGTGTGGCTCGGCCGCGAGTCGGCGGCGGCAGTCGCGCGGACGGCGCCCGGGACCCCCGCCATCGCCATCGCCTCCTCCGGCTATGCCGAGCCCAGCCTGGTGTTCTCGACCGGCGCCGCCATCCACCTGGTGGACGCCGGCGTCGCCGGCCGGTTCCTTGCCGAGGCTCCGGGCCGAGTCGCCCTGATCGGCCGGGACGAGCAGCCGGCCTTCCTGGCGGCCCTGGCGGCGGCCGGGGGCCGGGCCGAGGCGCTCGACACCCTCGCCGGCTTCAACTATTCCAGGGGTCGGTGGACCACGCTGACGCTCTATCGGCGCGCGCCGTGACGCCGCACCCTTGGTACTGGCCGCGACCCGCGCCGATCGCGTGGTTCTGGGCGGCGACCCTCGCGGCTGCCTCGATGACGGCGATCGCCGCGACCTGGCTGGACCGCTCGGCCGCCCTCTGGTTCAAGGCGCAAGGCGATGGGACGATGGACGTCTTTCGCACCCTATCGCTCCCCGGCGATTCGGTCTGGTACCTGGTCTCGGGCGGGCTCGGCGCCCCCCTGGCCTATCTTCTCGCCCGCCGGGCGGCGGGGCCGGCGCGCGACCGGCTTCTCCTCCTGACCAGCCGGCTCGCTTTCCTCTTCCTCGCGGTCGCCTCGACCGGGCTCGCCGTCGATCTCCTCAAGATCCTGGTCGGCCGAGCGCGGCCGAAGCACCTGTTCGGCGACGGGGTGATGGCGCTCTCGCCGGGGGCCCTGTCGGCCTCCTGGTGGTCTTTCCCCTCCGGCCACGCCACCACCGTCGGTACCGTCGCCGTCGCGCTTATGCTCCTTCTCCCCAGGCTCGCCTGGGTCTGGGGAACGCTGGCCCTGGTTGTGGCATTCGGGCGGATCGGCGCCACCGCCCATTTCGTCAGCGACACGATCGCCGGCCTCTGGCTGGGCGCGATCGGCGCCACCGTCGTCAGCTGGGCTCTGGCGCGCCGGGCCGAGGCGATCCGACGCCGATGGGGGGTGCCGGGATGCGTTGGATGACGCGCTATCCGCTCCGGCAGATGATGCTGGCGCTCCTCTTCGTGCTCGGCGCGGTCACGCTCGCCATCTGGCTGACGCAGGCGCTCCGCTTCGTCGATCTCATCGTCAATCGCGGGCTGCCGGTCGAGACCTTCCTGCATCTGGCGATCCTGCTGCTGCCGCAGTTCTTCCAGCTGGTGCTGCCGATCGCGACGTTCTCCGCCGTCGTCTTCTCCTACAACAAGATGCAGGCCGACTCCGAGCTCGTGGTCATGCAGGCGACCGGCCTTTCCTCGTTCGCGCTGGCCCGGCCCGCCCTGATCCTGGCGCTGGGCGCGACCGCCACCGCCTACGCGCTCAGCCTCTATCTGGCGCCGACGTCCCACGGCGCCTTCAAGGACCTGCAGTTCCGGATCCGCAACGAGTTCACCAACGTCCTTCTGCGCGAGGGCGTGTTCACCAACATCGGCGACAAGATGACGGTCTACATCCGTCAGCGAGAAAGCTCGGGCGAGTTGCTCGGCGTGCTCGTCCACGACGAGCGCGACCCCAAGGTCCAGGTGACGATGGTTGCCGAGCGCGGCGCGCTGGTGCGCGGCGACGACGGACCCAAGGTCATCATGGTCAACGGCAACCGCCAGGAGCGCGACGTCGCCAACGGCCGACTCTCGGTCCTCTACTTCGAAAGCTACGCCCACGATCTCGGACGGCTGCAGCAGAGCCAGATCCTGCGCTGGCGCGAGCCGCGCGAGCGCTTCATCACCGAGCTGTTCTGGCCGGCGAACACGCAGATCGACAACGAGCATCGCACCGAGCTGATCGCCGAAGGACACCAGCGCATCATCACGCCGCTCTACTGCCTTACCTTCACCCTGATCGGGCTGGCGGCGATCCTGACCGGCGAGTTTTCCCGGCGCGGCCATCTCGGCCGGATCCTCACCGCCATCCTTGCCGTCATCCTCTGCCAGGTCGCCAACCTCGGCGCCACCTATGCCTCGGCCCGCACGCTGGCGGTGGTGCCGGTGATGTATGCCGTGGTCACCCTGCCGGCCGTCATCGCGCTCTGGATGATCGTCAGACCGCAGCGACGCCCGGTGCCGCGTCTGGTCCCGGCCGAGTAGCCCGATGCGCCTTTCCCGCACGCTCTCGACCTATATCGGACAGCAGTTCCTCTACTGGTTCGGCTGCGTGTTCATGTCGCTGCTGGCGCTGGTCTTCGTCTTCGACCTGGTCGAGCTTCTCCGCCGGGTCGCCGCCCGCCAGCAGGCCGGCCTCGGGCTCGTGGTCGAGCTGGCGTTCCTCAAGCTGCCGACGATGGCGCAGACCCTGCTGCCCTTCGCCATCCTGTTCGGCACCATGATGACCTACTGGCGGCTGACGCGAAGCCAGGAGCTGGTGGTCGCGCGCGCCGCCGGCGTCTCGGTCTGGCAGTTCCTGCTTCCGGCGCTGGTCGCGGCCGCGCTGATCGGCACCGTCCGCACCACCCTATTCAATCCGCTGGCCTCGGTCCTGACGCAGCGCTACGAGCAGCTTGAGGCCCAGGTCTTCCGCGGCCGCACCAGCCTGCTCGCGGTCTCGGAGTCCGGCCTCTGGCTCCGGCAGATGAGCGACCGCGGCCAGTCGATCCTGCACGCCCAGGGCGTCTCCCAGCAGCACATGGAGCTGATGGACGTGACGATCTTCCTCTACGAGGGGCTCGACCGCTACGCCGGACGGATCGATGCCGCCTCGGCGCAACTGGACGCCGGCTTCTGGGTGATCCGGGACGCCGTCGTCTCCACCGGCGACCGGCCGCCGGTCAAGGAGGCCGTCGTCCGGCTGTCGACCGACCTCACCATCGAGACCATCCAGGACAGCTTCGCCGCGCCCGAGACCATGAGCTTCTGGGAGCTCCCGGCCTTCATCGAGGTGCTGGAGAAGGCGGGCTTCTCCGCGGCGCGTCATCGCCTCCATCTCCACGGCCTGCTCGCCGCTCCGCTGATGCTCTGCGCCATGGTCCTGATCGCCGCCACCTTCTCGCTTCGCATGGTCAGGCGCGGCGGCACCATGGCGGTGGCGGGCGCCGGTGTCGTCGTCGGATTTCTCGTCTACTTCGCGTCCGACGTCATCTTCGCCCTCGGCCTGTCGGGCCGGCTCCCGGTCGAGCTCGCCGCCTGGACGCCGGCGGCGGTATCGACCCTCCTCGGCCTGGCGACCCTGCTTCACATGGAGGACGGCTGATGCGTCGGCTCCTTGCCGCCCTCCTGCTGATCGCGCTCTCCTCGTCGCCCGCCGCGGCCCAGTTCTCGACGCCGAAGGCCAGCAACGAGCCGGTGCTGATCAAGGCCGACCAGCTGACCCATCACCAGGATCTCGGCACGACGGTCGCCGTCGGCAATGTCGAGATCACCCAGGCCGACCGCATCCTGCTCGCCGACGCCGTCACCTACAGCGAGCGCGAGGACAAGGTCACAGCGACCGGCAATGTCAGCCTGACCCAGGCGACCGGCGAGGTGCTGTTCGCCGACTATCTCGAGCTGACCGGGGGGATGCGCGACGGGTACATCGAAAACCTGAGGGCGCTGCTCGCCGACAACAGCCGGCTCGCCGCCAATGCCGCGCGCCGCGTCGACGGCAACCGCAAGGAGATGACCCGCGCCGTCTACTCACCCTGCGACCTGTGCAAGACCGATCCGACCCGCGCGCCGCTCTGGCAGATCAAGGCGGTCAAGATCGTTCACGACGAGGTCGCGCGCGACATCGAGTACGAGGACGCCACGCTCGAGATGTGGGGGGTCCCGGTCGCCTACTTCCCGACGCTCAGCCACGCCGATCCGAGCGTCCGCCAGCGCTCCGGCATCCTGGCGCCGAAGCTCGGCCAGTCGGGCGACGTCGGCACCATCGTCGGCGTGCCCTACTACTGGGCGATCAGCCCGACCCAGGACTTCACGATCGAGCCGATCGCCTATTCGTCCGACGGCGGCCTCGTCGCCACCGAATACCGCCGGCGATTCGCCAAGGGTTCGCTCAACGTCGCCGGCAGCCTCGGCTACCTCGAGCGCCGCGACGGCGAAATCAGGACCGGCGAGAGGAACGCCCAGGGCCATGTCGACGCGACCACCCGCTTCGACCTGACCGACCTCTGGCGCGCCGGCGCCGATCTCAAGCGGTCGACCGACCGCCTCTACCTCAAGCGCTACAAGCTCAGCGACCCGGAGGTGCTGACCAGCCGCGCCTTCGCCGAAGGCTTCGACGGGCGCGACTATGCCGTCATCAACGCGTACTCGTTCCAGGGGCTGCGCGCGACCGACATCCGCAACCAGTCGCCGCTGCTGGCGCCCTATGCGCTCTACTCCTTCGTCGGCGAGCCCGGCCGCTATGGCGGCCGCTTCTCGATCGATGCCAGCGCGATGTCGCTGACCCGCGACGTCGGCGCCGATTCGAACCGCCTGGCGATGACCAGCGGCTGGACGCTTCCCTACACCACGCCGTCCGGCGAGATCTACACGCTCTCGACCCTGATCTACACCGACGGCTATTGGGCGACCGACGTCAACGATCCTGCGCGCCCCGGCCGCAGCTTCGAGGACGGGTTCGTCGGCCGCGCCATGCCTCAGATGAAGCTCGAATGGCGCTATCCCTGGGTGCGCCGGGACGGCCCGCTCCGCACGATCATCGAACCGATCGCGGACGTGGTGGCGAGCCCGATCGGCGGCAACTCCATCCGCATTCCGAACGAGGACTCTCAGGCGTTCGAGCTGGACGAGACCAACCTGTTCTCGGCCAACCGCTTCGCCGGCTTCGACCGGGTCTCAAGCGGCCAGCGCGTCGACTACGGCATCAAGTTGGGGCTCTACAGCGACCTCGGCCGCAGCGCGACCCTGCTGCTCGGCCAAAGCTACGCGTTCCAGCGCGACTCGTCCTATGTACCGGGCACGGGCGTCAACGAGACCTGGTCCGACTATGTCGGACGGGTCACGCTCAGCCCCGGCCCGTATCTCGACCTCGTCTACCGGTTCCGGGTGGCCGAGGACAATCTTGCGTTCCGCCGCCACGAGATCGGCATCTCGACCGGACCCGACTGGCTCAGGCTCGACAGCTACTACCTGCAGGTGGCGCAGCGCCCCGATTTTCCTCAGATCGGCAGGCGCCGCGAGCTGGCGACGATCGTCACCGCCCGCCTGACCGCCGATTGGAGCGCGCAGGCACGGCTGGTCCGCGACCTCGGCGCGTCGGATAGCAAGAATCGGACGGCCGGCGTCACCTTCAACTACGGCGACGAGTGCTTCCAGCTCGCCTTCGATCTCAGCCGCCGCTTCACCACCGATGGCAGCCTCAAACCGGACACCACCGCCTTCGTCAGGCTGGTATTCAAGAACCTGGGACAGGTCGAGGCGCGCGGGCTTGGCTTCTGAGCGTCTTGCCTCCCCCGACGCCAGGCAGTAGGTCTGACCCGATGACCCTGGCTCGCCTCGCTCTTCTCGCCGCCCTGGCCCTGCTCCCGGCGGCGCTGGTTCCGGCTTCGGCCCAGGACACCATGCGGATCGCCGCCGTCGTCAACGACGAGGTGATCTCGGTCATGGACCTCGAGGCCCGGGTGCGCCTGGTCCTGATCTCTACCAATGTCGGCGACACGCCCGAGAACCGCCGACGCGCCTCGCCGCAGATCCTGCGCCAGCTCATCGACGAGCGTCTGCAGCTGCAGGAAGCCAAACGCCTCAACATCGACGCCAGCGAAGGCGAGATAAACGAGGCCGTCAGGCGCATCGAGGAGCAGAGCAACCTGCCCCCCGGCCGCCTGTTGGACGAGCTGCGGCAAGTCGACATCAGCCCATCGACCTTCCTCCAGCAGCTTCGCTCCAACATCGTCTGGCAGAAGGTGATCCGCCAGAGGATGGCGCCCCAGGTCCAGGTCGGCGACGACGAGGTCGAGGAGATCCTGGCCAATTTCCAGCGCAGCAAGGATCTTCCGGAGCTGCGCATCGTCGAGATCCTGCTCGGGATCGACAAGCCGGACCGCGAGGGCGAGGTCCGGCGCTTGGCCGAGCAGCTGGTCGAACAGGCCCGGGGCGGAGCCGATTTCAATGCGCTCGCCCGCCAGTTCTCCGAGTCCGCCAGCGCCGCCGTGGGCGGCGAGATCGGCTGGGTGCTGCCCAACCAGCTCGACGAGACCATCCAGCGCGAAGTTGCGAACGCGGCGCCCGGCACCATCCTCGGGCCGATCCGCAACACCTCGGGCTACCAGATCATCCGCCTGGTCGATCGCCGCCTCATGGAGCAGGCGAACCCCGACGACGCCGTCGTCAATCTGCGCCAGGCCCTGTTCTCGCTGGCCGGCGCCGGCGAGGACGACGTGCGCAAGCGGGCTTCGCCGCTCACCGCCGCCAAGAGCTGTCCGGACTTCGAGAAGCTGGCGGAGGAGGCGAAGGCGTCGCCGCCCTATACCCTCGGCCGCCTTAAGGTCAGCGATCTCAACGCGACCCTGAGACCGGTCGTCGCCCCCCTGGGCGCCGGCAAGGTGAGCCAGCCGGCCAAGGTGGCGGACGCGATCGTGGTGTTCATGGTCTGCGACAAGACCGAGCCTCCGTCCAACGTCCCGAAGGACGCCGAGGTGCGCGATCAGATCTTCCGCGGCAAGCTCCTGATCGTCGGCCGACGCTATCTGCGTGATCTCCGCCGTGCGGCCTATCTGGACTTCCGTACGTGAGGCCATTGGCCCTGACCATGGGCGAGCCCGCCGGTATCGGCGGCGAGATCGCCCTGATGGCCTGGACTCGACGCGGCGGCGGCATCCCACCCTTCTTCGTTCTCGACGATCCGGACCGGCTCGCCGCGCTGTCGCGGCGCATCGGCCTGGATGTCCCGGTCACGGCGATCGAGGCGCCGGAGGATGCCGGGTCGCGCTTCGCCGACGGCTTGCCGGTGCTGCCGCTGACCCTCGCCAAGGCGGCGAAGCCCGGGCATCTCGACCCGGCGAACGCCCGCGCCGTGCTGGAAGCGATCCGGCGCGCGGTCGAGTTCGTCCGCGCCGGTCGCGCCGGCGCCGTCGTCACCAACCCGATCCACAAGCACGTGCTCTACCAGGCGGGCTTCAACCATCCCGGCCACACCGAGTACCTGGCCGAGCTCGCAAGCGAGAACGGCCGCACGCCGACGCCGGTGATGATGCTCGCCTGCCCGCAGCTCCGGGTGGTTCCCGTCACCATCCACCTGCCGCTCCGCCAGGCGATCGCCGACCTGACCAGCGCGTTGATCGTCGAGACCGGCGAGATCGTCGCCCGCGACCTCGAACGCCGCTTCGGCATGGCGAAGCCCAGGATCGCGGTCGCCGGTCTCAACCCGCATGCCGGCGAAGGCGGCGCGCTGGGCCGGGAGGATGACGAGATCGTGCGTCCGGCGGTCGAGGCCCTGAAGACGCTCGGCATCGCCGCCACCGGCCCCTGGGCGCCGGACTCGATGTTCCATGCTGACGCGCGCGCCGGCTACGACGCGGCGCTCTGCATGTACCACGACCAGGCGCTGATCCCGATCAAGACGCTCGATTTCCATGGCGGCGTCAACGTCACCTTGGGCCTGCCGTTCATCCGCACCTCGCCCGATCACGGCACCGCGCTCGACATCGCCGGCAGCGGCCGCGCCAATCCGGCGAGCCTGATCGCCGCGCTGAAACTCGCCAGCGCCATGGCGGAGACCAGCGCTGGCCACGCTTGAGGCGCTGCCGCCGCTCGGAGAGATCATCCGCCGGCACGAGCTCCAGGCGGTCAAGGCCCTCGGCCAGAACTTCCTCCTCGACCTCAACCTGACGGGCAAGATCGCACGCGCCGCCGGCAATCTCGGCGAGGGAACCACCATCGAGATCGGGCCAGGGCCCGGCGGGCTCACCCGCGCCCTTCTGCTTGCCGGCGCAAGGCGGGTCATCGCCATCGAGCGCGACCGCCGCTGCCTGCCGGCGCTGGCGGAGGTCGCCCTGGCGGCCGACGGCCGGCTGCAGGTTGTCGAGGGCGACGCGCTCGAGATCGACGCCTCGACGCTGGGAGATGCCCCCCGGCGCATCGTCGCCAACCTGCCCTACAACGTGGCGACGCCGCTGCTCTTCGCCTGGCTCGCGCATCTTCCCGCCTTCGAGAGCCTGACCCTGATGTTCCAGAAGGAAGTGGCCGAACGCATCACCGCCAGGCCCGGAACCAAGGCCTATGGCCGGCTCGCGGTGATGACCCAGTGGGTCGGCGAGGCGCAGCGCCTGTTCGACATTCCCGGCCGGGCCTTCACGCCGCCGCCGAAGGTGACCTCGTCGGTGGTGCGGATCGCGCCGCGCGCCGCCCCGCAGGGAGACGCCGATCCGAAAGTGATGGAGCGCGTGGTCGCGACCGCCTTCAACCAGCGGCGCAAGATGCTGCGCCAGGCCCTGAAGCCGCTCGGGAACGCCGAGGCCCTGCTCGCACGAGCCGGCGTCGACCCGACACGGCGGGCGGAGACGCTGGATCCTCAGGAGTTCGCGGCGCTGGCTCGCGCGCTCACTGGCCCTGCTGCAAACCCTTGACGAAGGTCGGCAGCCCGACCTGACGATGCCGACGCATGCGTTCGGCGGTCAGGATGGCATGGACCTGGGCGACGCTCTGCTCGAAGGCGTGGTTGACGACGATGTAATCGTATTCCGGCCAGTGGCTCATCTCGTCGGCCGCCTTGCCCATGCGCTTGGCGACGACCGCGGCGGAATCCTGGGCACGGGTCTTCAGCCGCCGCTCAAGCTCGCCCGTCGACGGCGGCAGGATGAAGACGCTGACCAGGTCGTCGCGCGCCGCCTCCTTCAGCTGCTGGGTCCCCTGCCAGTCGATGTCGAACAGCACGTCGCGCCCGGCGGCGAGCTGCGCCTCGACCGGCTTCTTCGGCGTGCCGTAGTAGTGGTCGAAGACCTTGGCGTGCTCCAGCAGCTCCCTCCGGTTCACCATGAGGTCGAACGCGGTGCGCTCGATGAAGTGGTAGTCGCGGCCGGCGACCTCGCCCGGGCGCTTCGGCCGGGTGGTGACCGAGACCGACATCTCGATCGCGTCGTCGAGCTCGAGCAGGCGGCGCGAGATCGAGGTCTTGCCGGCGCCCGACGGCGACGACAGCACCAGCATCAGACCCCGCCTTGAGATTCCGCCCTGACTCATGTCTTCACTCGACGTTCTGGATCTGCTCGCGGAACTGGTCGATCACCGTCTTGAGCTGGATGCCGATCCGGGTCAGCGTCACGTCCTGCGACTTCGAGCAGAGCGTGTTGGACTCGCGGTTGAACTCCTGCGAGAGGAAGTCGAGCCGGCGGCCGATGGCGCCGCCTTCCTTCAGCATGTCGCGGGCCTGACCGACATGGGCCGAGAGGCGGTCGAGCTCTTCTCTGATGTCGCCCTTGGCCGCCATCAGCGCCAGCTCCTGCGCCAGCCGCTCCTCCGGCAGCGCCGGCACGGCGTCGAGGAGTTCCTGGATCTGCGCCTTCAGCCGTTCCTTCACCGCCTCCGGCCGGAGCGATGCCGAAGATGCGGCTTCCACCGCGAGGCGTTCGATCTCCTCGACCTGGCCGAGAAGGACCGTGCCCAGCCGCTGGCCCTCTTCCGACCGCGCCGCAACCAGCCGCTTCAGCGCCTGGGAGAAGCCCGCCAGCAGCGCCTTCTCCGCCTTTTCGTCGATCGCCTCGGCCGGTCCGGCGCGATCGAGCACGCCCGGGATCTGCAGCAGGGCCTCGAGCCGGGGCGGCGCCCGGTCGACCCGGCCCATCAGGTCAGACTGCAGCGCCAGCACCTGGTCGAGGACCGCGCGGTCGACGGTGAAGGGCGGCGCCCCGGCCGCTCGCGACACCGACAGCGTCAGCGAGACGTTGCCGCGCTTCAGCTGCTTCGCCACCTCGGCGCGGACGATCGGGTCCAGCCGGTCGAGGCCCGAGGGCAGCCGGCAGCGGACGTCGAGGCCGCGGCCGTTGACGCTCCTCGCCTCCCACGTCCAGGAAAGTCCGCCGGTCTCGCCCTCGGCGCGGGCGAAGCCGGTCATGCTGGCAATGGTCACGTCGCTGACGGCCCCCGTTTCAAGCGGCGCGACTATAACCGCGCCTCAGTCCTTAGCCTATAGGTGGCCCTCGCCTATACTCGCCGGCATGACGACTCCCGCCTCGATCCTGATCACCGGCGCCTCCAGCGGCCTCGGCGCCGCCCTGGCCGAGGCCTATGCGGCCCCGGGCATCCGTCTCGCGCTCGGCGGCCGCGATGCCGCGCGCCTGGAGGCGACGGCCGCGCGCTGCCGGGCATCCGGCGCCGAGGTCGAGACCGCGGCGATCGACGTGCTCGACAAGGATGTGATGGCCGCCTGGATCGAGGCGTTGGACAGGCGGAGCCCGCTCGACCTGGTGATCGCCAATGCCGGCATCTCCGGCGGCAGCCGCAGCGACGGCGAGTCTGCGGCGCAGATCCGCCACATCCTCGCGGTCAATATCGACGGCACGCTCAACACGGTGCTGCCGGCGGTGCCGCCGATGGTCGGGCGCGGACAGGGCCAGATCGCGCTGATGGCGTCGCTCGCCGGATATCGGGGCCTTCCCGGCGCCCCCGCCTATTGCGCCAGCAAGGCGGCGATCAAGGTCTTCGGCGAGGGGCTGCGCGGCGAGCTCGCAGGGCGCGGCGTCGGCGTCAGCGTCATCTGCCCGGGATATGTCGACACGCCGATGACCCGGCGGAACCGCTTCCCCATGCCGTTCCTGATGGACGCACCATCCGCCGCCCGGTTGATCAAGCAGAGGCTCGTCCGCAACAAGGCAAGGATCGCGTTTCCCTGGCCGATGGCGGCTGCGGTGTGGCTGCTCCAGGCGCTGCCGCCCGGCGCGGTAGACCGGCTGCTGGCGCGCCTGCCGCGGAAGGACTAGCGCGGCGGCGCCGGCCAGCGGCGCTCGCGCTCGCGGTCGCGTTCGGCCAGGCGCTCGCGGAAGGCCTTCCGCTCGTCCGGCGTCAGCTGGCTGCTGGCCTCGATCATCGCCGCATGCACCACTTCCGACATGGCGTCGGCGCGGCGGCGGGCCTCGGCGAAGGCGGCTTCCGCACGGCTCTTGTCATAGGCTTCGGCCGAGAGGGCCTGCATCGCCTCGGAGCGGGCGCGCCGGTACTCGCGGCCGCGTTCGCGAACCTCCTGCTGGCGGATCTCCATCACCGCCTTCACCTTGGCGCGGCTCGAGTCCGGCATGGCGGCGGCGATGCGGCCCATCGGGCCGAAGGCGCCGGCCATCACCCGCTCCGGTCCCTCGCGCCAATGCTCGCGCCAGAAGCGGACGCCGATGACGCCGGCCAGAAACAGGTTGAGCGCGAGCGAGGCGACCAGCGCCCAGCCGACCCAGCGGCTGCCGAGAAAAGCCATCACGAAAAGTCACCGTCGATGCTGTCGCCCGGGAAGAACAGGGAGTCGACGCCCGGATCCGCCGCGTTGGCGAAATTATCGCCCGGCCCATCGATCCAGCCGACCATCAGGCCGAGGCAGGCGGCAGCCGCGAGCGTCGCCAGGCGCGGCCAGGTCCAGCCGAAACGGGGCGCCTTCGGCCTGGCCGCGAGCGTGATCGCGAGCCCGAGGCCGGGACGCGACGGCGCCACCTGCCAGGCATCGAGCACACGGCCCAGCCGGCGCTGCTCTCCCGACGTCAAATCCCGTTCAGGCGTCATGACCATCCTCCACCAGATCTGCCATCAGCGGCTGCAGGCGATCCCGCAATTGCCGCTTGGCACGGATCAGAAGCGATTCAAGCGCACCGACCGTGATCCCCATCACCTCGGCCGCCTCGATGTTACCCAAACCTTCGTAGTGGCAGAGCGCGAGCGCCGTGCGTTGCCGTTCCGGCAGCTCGCCGACCGCCGCCGAGACCGACTTCGACACCTCCGCCCGATGCAGCGTGCGGAAGGCATTCGGCTGGTCGTCCTCGGGCTCCGCCACGTCCTCGAGCGGCGTCGTCCGCGGACGCCTCAACCGGTCGATGGCGGCGTTCACCACCACCCGGTAGAACCAGGTGGTGAAGCGCCCGCCTTCCGGCCGCCAGCGATCGGCGTGCTGCCAAACTCTCAGGAAGGCGTCCTGGGCCACGTCCTCTGCCTCGCCACGATCGCCGCTCAGAACGCGCTGCGCGATCCTGACGGCACGGTCGAGGTGACGGGTGACCAGGACGGAAAACGCCCCCCGGTCGCCGTCGGCGATCCGCGCCATCAATGCCTCGTCGGCCGTTCCGTCCATCACGCGACTCAACGCCGGCCGACCTCCTGTGATTGGAACGCGGCCGGGCGATCGTTCCTGCGGCCCCTATCCGGAGCTGCCGTAGAGGGTCTCCGGTGAGACAAGAACCCGCTGGATTTCCACCCATTTCCCGTCGCGCCAGGCGCGGAACAGGCAGGACCGCCGGCCGGTGTGGCAGCACACCCCGGTCTGGTCGACCTTGAGCAGCAGCATGTCGCCGTCGCAGTCGACGCGAAGCTCGACCAGCCGCTGGGCCTGGCCGGAACTCTCGCCCTTCCGCCAGAGCTTGCTCCGCGAGCGAGACCAGTAGCAGACCTGCCCCGTCGCCAGCGTCTCGGCCAAGGCATCCCGGTTCATCCAGGCCAGCATCAGCACCTCGCCGGTGTCGAACTGCTGGGCGACCGCCGGCACCAGGCCGCGCTCGTCGAATGACAGAACGGCCTCGACCTCGGGCGAGAGAACGGGTGCGGTCACGCCGCCTTCGCCACCCGGGTGAGCTGCGCGAACCCGGCCTCCAGATCGGCGATCAGGTCGTCGGCATCCTCGAGCCCGATATGCAGACGGATCAAGGCGCCTTTCTCGGTCCACGGTACCGCCGACCGATGCAGCACGTTCGAAACCGGCAGCGCCAGGCTCTCATAGCCGCCCCAGCTGGCACCCATGCGGAAGATCTTCATGGCATCGAGGAACGCGTCCACGGCCGGCTTCGGCCGCTCCTTCAGCAGCACCGAGAAGAGACCGGACGCGCCGGTGAAGTCGCGCTTCCAGAGATTGTGGCCGGGGAAGCTCGGCAAGGCCGGGAACAGCACGCGCGCCACTTCGGGCCGGCCCTCCAGCCAGGTCGCGACCTTGATCGCGTTTTCCTGGTGCCCCCTCAGGCGCACATGGATGGTGCGAAGCCCGCGCAAGCCCAGATAGATGTCGTCCGGCCCGACCGAGTACCCCAGCGCCTTGAACGCGGTCTCGACCGCCGGCAGCGCCGCCTCCGTGCAGGTCGTGGTGCCGAGCATCGCATCCGAATGGCCGACGATGTACTTGGTCGCCGCCTGGATCGAAACGTCGACGCCGTGCTTGAAGGCGTTGAAGAACAGGCCGCCGGACCAAGTGTTGTCCATCAAGACGACGCAGCCCTTCTTGTGGGCCTCGGCGGCGATCGCCGGGATGTCCTGCATCTCGAAGGTGCCGGTTCCGGGCGACTCCGTGTAGACGATCTTGGTGTTGGGGCGGATCAGGTCCTTGATGCCGCCGCCGATCAGTGGATCGTAGTAGGTGGTCTCGATCCCCATGCCCTTCAGGAAATTGTCGCAGAGCCGGCGGTTGGGGAAATAGGCGGAATCGACCATCAGGATGTGGTCGCCGGTCTTCACGAAGGCAAGGATGGCGCCGACGGCGGCGGCGAAGCCCGACGGGAAGGCGATGGCGCCGTGCCCGCCCTCCATCGCCGCCACTGCCTGGCAGAAGGCACGATGGGTCGGCGTGCCGTAGCGGCCGTAGACGTATCCCTTGTAGTCGGGCTTGTGCGCCTCGTCCCAGGCGGCGACGCTGGGAAAGGTGATGGTGGAAGCGTGATAGACGGGCGGATTGACGATGCCGTGGTTCGCCTCCGGATCGAGCCCGGCATGGGTGATCACGGTGTCACGCCGAAATGTGCCCTTGGGTGCCATCACTCGCTCCGGGAGAGGTCGAACGGGAAGGGCGCCATGGTGAGGGCACCTTGGCTTCGCGCGCAAGTGGAAGGAAGCGGTTGCGGCAATGACTAGCGGATTGTAAGCATTGGAACCATGAGAGGCCCTAAGGCCCTTGGGAGGCGGATCGGGACATGACAGCACAGGTACAGCGCCAGCTTTCGAGCGACGTCGTCATCCAGATGACGAGCGTCCACAAATGGTACGGGGACTTCCACGTCCTCAAGGACATCAACCTCTCGGTCCATCGCGGCGAGCGCATCGTCGTCTGCGGGCCGTCCGGATCCGGCAAGTCGACGATGATCCGCTGCATCAATCGCCTCGAGGAGCACCAGAAGGGCCAGATCGTCGTCGACGGCATCGAGCTCTCCCAGGACGTGAAGAACATCGACATGGTCCGGCGCGAGGTCGGCATGGTGTTCCAGCAGTTCAACCTGTTCCCGCACCTGACGGTGCTGGAGAACCTGACGCTGGCGCCGATCTGGGTCAGGAAGATGCCGAAGGCCGAGGCCGAGGCGGCGGCGATGAAGTACCTCGAGCGCGTGCGCATCCCCGAGCAGGCGAAGAAGTATCCGGGCCAGCTCTCCGGCGGCCAGCAGCAGCGCGTCGCCATCGCGCGCTCGCTCTGCATGCAGCCGAAGATCATGCTGTTCGACGAGCCGACCTCGGCGCTCGATCCCGAGATGATCAAGGAGGTGCTGGAGGTCATGGTCGGCTTGGCCGAGGACGGCATGACCATGATCTGCGTCACCCACGAGATGGGCTTCGCCCGCACCGTCGCCGACCGCATGATCTTCATGGACTACGGCGAGATCGTCGAGCAGGCGCCGCCCGAGGAGTTCTTCCAGAACCCCAAGTCCGACCGCACCAAGCTGTTCCTGAGCCAGATCCTCAAGCACTGACGTCGCATCCCCTCTCCCGGCGGAGCCGGCGGAGGGTCGGGGGAGGGGCCGGGGCGATAGCGAGGGTGATGCGCCATGTCGCAGATGCGGCGTGGGCGCGACTGCTGTTATCTTCGCTCTGTAAAATTCACGCCCCTCGCTTCGCTCGGCCCCCCACCCTGCCCTCCCCGCCGGAGGCGGGAGAGGGTTCCGAAGGATCAGATCCTCGCATGACCTCCCGCCTGCCGTTCGTCGATCTCCAGGCCCAGCGCCGGCGCATCGGGCCGCGGCTGGAGGACGCGCTGGCCCGCGTGCTGGCACATGGGCAGTTCATCTTGGGTCCCGAGGTGCGGGAGCTGGAGGCTCAGCTCGCCCGCTTCTCCGGCACGAAGCACTGCGTCACCTGCGCCAACGGCACCGACGCGCTGCTGCTGCCGCTGATGGCCTGGGGCATCGGCCCCGGCGATGCGGTGCTGGTGCCCGCCTTCACCTTCGTCGCCTCGGCCGAGGTGGTGGTGCTGGCCGGCGCCACCCCGGTCTTCGTCGACGTGGCGCGGGACAGCTTCAACGTGACGGCCGACAGCCTGGCGCTGGGGGCGCTGGCGGCACGCGAGGCGGGCCTGACGCCGAGGGTCGCCATGCCGGTCGACCTCTTCGGCCAGCCGGCGGACTTCGCGGCCTTAGAGCCGGTCTGCCGCAAATACGGGCTGAAGATCCTGTCCGACGCGGCACAGAGCTATGGCGGCGGCCAGGGCAACCGGCGGGTCGGATCGCTGGCGCCGGTGACCTCGACCAGCTTCTTCCCCTCCAAGCCGCTCGGCACCTATGGCGACGGCGGCGCCATCTTCACCGACGACGAGGCACTCGCCGATCTCTTGAAAAGCATCCGCATGCATGGCCAGGGCATCGACAAGTATCACAACATCCGCATCGGCCTGAATTCGCGCCTGGATACGATTCAGGCCGCCGTGCTGATCGAGAAGCTGGCGATCCTGGAGGACGAGATCGCGGCCCGCGACCGCATCGCGCGTCGCTACTCGGCGGCGCTGGCCGATGTCTGCGAGGTGCCGAGGGTCGCCGCCGGCAACGCCTCGGCCTGGGCGCAGTACACGATCCTGATCGAAAACCGCGACGGCGTCGCCAAGACGCTCGACGCCGCCGGCATCCCGACCGCGATCTACTACCCGATCCCGCTGCACCGCCAGGACGGCTACCGCCACTTCCCGGTGGCCAAGGGCGGGCTTGCGGTCTCGGAGGATCTCGCCCGGCTGGTGCTCAGCCTGCCGATGCATCCCTACCTGGAAGCGGCAGACCAGGACCGGGTGATCGCCGCCGTCCGCAGCGCGCTCAGCCGAGCTTGACCGCACCCGACTTCGCCAGCGCCTCGATCTCGTTTCCTGAGTAGCCGATCTCGGCCAGAATCTCGGCCGTGTGCTCGCCCATCCGAGGCGCGCCGCGCCGCAGGTTGGCGGGCGTCGCCGACAGCTTGACCGGCGGGCCGATGGTCTTCACCGGTCCCAGCGTCGAGTGCCCGACCTCGGTCACCATGCCCCGCGCCAGCGTCTGCGGGTCGGCATGCATCTGCTTCACGTCGAGCACCGGCCCCGCCGGCACGCCGGCGGCTTCCAGGATCGCCAGCCACTCGACCGAAGTCCTCCGCTTGAACCGCTCGCCCATCAGCCCGACCAGGACCGCGAGGTTCGCCATGCGGCCGGCGTTGTCGTGGAAACGCGGATCCGTCGCAAGCTCCGGCAGTCCCAGCGCGTCCAGGGTCTTCAGCCAGTTCGACTGGTTGGCCGCACCAACGGTGATCGAGCCGTCGGTCGTCTCGAAGGCCTGGTAAGGCCCGTTCAGCGGGTGCGCCGATCCCAGCGGCCCCGGCGCCACGCCGGTCGCAAGGCAGATCGCCGACTGCCAGAAGGTGTGCACGATCCCGGCCTCGAACAGCGAGGTGTCGACCAGCTGGCCCTCGCCGGTTCGCTGCACGTGATGGAGCGCCGCCAGGATGCCCATGGCGGCGAGGATGCCGGCGGTGATGTCGGTGACCGGCGCGCCGACCTTGACCGGCGGCCGGCCCGGCCCCTCGCCCGTGATGCTCATCAGGCCGCTCATGCCCTGGGCGATCAGATCGAAGCCGCCGCGATCGGCATAAGGCCCGGTGCGGCCGAAGCCCGAGAGCGAGCAATAGACCAGCGACGGCTTTGCCCGGACGAGATCGTCATGACCCAGGCCGAAATGCTCCATCGCCCCCTTGCGGTAATTCTCGATGAAGACGTCGCCGGAGAGCGCGAGCCGCTTCAGCGCCGCCCGCCCGGCCTCCGAGCTCGTGTCGACGGCGAAGCCGCGCTTGTTGCGGTTCATCATCAGGTAGGCCGCCGACTCATCGCCGATCCGAGGCGGCACCATGCGCCGGGTGTCGTCGCCCGCCGGCAAGCGTTCGACCTTGATTACGTCGGCGCCGAGATCGGCCAGCATCATCCCGGCGGTGGGCCCGGCCATGATGTGGCACATCTCGACGACGCGAACGCCTTTCAGCGGGCCGGTTGCTTCGGCGGTCATCAGCGGCCCTTGAACGCCGGCTTTCGCTTGGCGAGGAAGGCGTCGCGGCCGATGCGGTAGTCCTCGGTGCCGAAGCAGGCGAAGCCCTCGGCCGCCTCCTCAGGGGAGAGCGGGCTGCCTTCGGCGAGGCGGCGGGCGAAGCGCTTGTGCCAGCGGTTGACCAGCGGCGCCCCGTCGGCGATACGCCGCGCGGCGGCGTAGCCTTCCTCCTCGACGTGATCGTCGGCGACGACGCGATTGACCAGGCGCTTCTGCAATGCTTCCTCGGCGCCGAAGACCCGCGCCTCGAACAGGATCTCCAGCGCCGTCGACTCCCCGCAGACCCGGATCAGCGCCTCGATCTCCGGATGGGCCATCACCAGGCCTAGGCGATTGATCGGCACGCCGAAGCGCGACGAGGCCCCGCAGATGCGCAGGTCGCACATCAGCGCGATCTCGAAGCCGCCGCCGACGCACACACCCTTGATGACCGCGATCACCGGGTGGCGGCAGGCGGCGACCGCGCCCATGGTCCTGTGCATGATCTCGCCATAGGCGGTCGCCTGGGCCACGTCGGCGCGTTCGGTCGCGAACTCGGCGATGTCGGCACCGGGCGAGAAGGCGCGGTCGCCGGCGCCGGTGAGCACGACGCAGCCGATATCGTCGTCCCGGTCGAGGGCGGCCATCGCCTCGGCTATGCCCTGCCACATCGCCTTGTTCAGCGCGTTCAGCCTGTCCGGGCGGTTGAGCCGGACCGTGGCGATGCGATCGGCCGTCTCGACCAGCACGACGTCGGACATTGCCCGGGCCTTCACCGGTTGAGGAACGGATTGGCGCGGCCGCGCTGCTGACGGGGCGGGAAGGAAGACGCCAGGTAGTCGACGATCAGGGCCCTGTCGGCGGCGCCGGGATCGGGCATGCGGTGCTTCTCGATCATCCAGTCGAAGCTCTCGTCCCAGCGCTCCCGCGGCATCCCCTGCTGGCGGATGATCGCGGTGCCATGGCAGGCGGTGCAGAGATAGAAGGTCTCGTCCCGCCCCTTCCCGTCCGGCAGGTCGTCGGGCGTCTCGTCGGTCGCGCGCGCGATCTGCGCCGGCGCCGCGGCCGGAACCGGGGCGGCGCGCATCGCCGCCTGCGGAGGCGGAGGTGGCGGCGGCCGCCTGGCCTTCTGCACTTCCAGGCCGATCACGGTCGCCGCCAGGAAGGCCACCGCGACAGTCGCGAGGTTGAGGCGCACCCCGGCCCGGCTCAGGCCTTGACCAGGACCGCGACCCGGTGGAAGGCGTTGCCGCCATAGCCCTGCGGGTTCCAGTTGCCGACCACGTGCGGCTGCCCCTTGCCGTTCGCGTCGGTCGCCTTGGCCCAGATCTCGTAGTAGCCGTCGGTCGGCAGGTCGACCTCGGTCGACCAGCGCTGCCAGGCGTATTTGTTCGCCGGCGCGTTGAGCTGCGCCTTCTTCCAGGTGGCGCCGTAGTCGACCGAGACCTCGACCTGGGAGACGGCGAGATCGCCGGCCCAGGCCTGGCCGCGGACGGGGAGCTTGCGGGTTCCCGGCGCCAGCTCGGTACCGTGCGCGACGCTGGTGATGATCGAGCGCACCGGCATGGATTCGAGGATCATCATGTTGGCGTCGTCGACCTTGCCGCCGGGAATCATCGGCTTCCGCGTCACCCGGTATGACGTGCCGGTCATGCCCGGGCCGTCATGCTCCTTGTCGCGGACCCAGATCCGCGTCAGCCACTTCTGCGAGGCCGAGCCCGGCCATCCCGGCACCACCAGCCTGACCGGCCCGCCATGGATGTGCGGCAGTGCCGCGCCGTTCATGCGGAGGACGATCAGCGTGTGCTCGTCCATCGCCTTCGGCAGGCGCACGCCGCGCGAGATGGTGAGCTGGCCGGGCGTGCCCGAAAGATGCGGGTCGGCGCCGACATGGGCGGTGTAGACCGCGCTCGACTTGAGGCCCGCGGCGGCGAGCACGTCCTTGAGGCGGACACCGGTGTATTCGGCGCAGCCGATGGCGCCGTTGCCCCACTGGTTGCCGCGCGCCTCCGGCTGGAATCCGGCCCGGCCGTTGCCGCCGCATTCGAGCTGGAGCTTGAGCGTCACCGGCTGGAAGCGCTGCTCGAGCTCGCCGACGGTGAGATCGAGCGGCGTGTTCACTTCGCCGTCGACCCTGATCTTCCACGCCTTGGGATCGGCCGCGACGTCGGGCATCCCGCCATTGTTGCGGATGAAGAACTTGTCGTTCGGCGTCACCTCGTCGTCGAGCATGTGCTCGGGCGTCTCGCAGACCAGCGGCCGGTCCTGAAGCACGACCAGGTTCGCCTTGCCGGGCATGGCCAGCGCCTTAGCCGGCGCGCCCGCGGGCGGCGCCTGGGCCAGCGCCGCCGGCACCAGGCCCGCCGGCATCCGGGCTGCGAAGGGGATGGATGCCCCGACCGCCGCCCCCATGGCGGCGAGGCTGGCGCCCTTCAGCAGCCCGCGGCGGCCGAAGACCAGCGCGTCGGCACGCTCGGGATCGTCGCGGTAGAGCTCGTTGAGACCGCGCTCGGCTTTGGGCATCAGATCCTCCCTGACGTTGGTTATGCGGGGAAATCTTCGGTCGCCGGCGGTGCCTGCCAATCAGGCAGCGGAAAGCCGCCGGTAGGCCGCGCCGGTGAGCACGCCGAGCGCCGCCCAGAAGACGAGCCCGGTGACCAGCGCCACGACGATGAACTCACGCGCCAGCGCCGCCGGAGCCGTCCCGCCATGCGCGGCCGGCTGCGGCGCGCCGACGAGGTGGGGAAGCGCCAGAAGGAGCAGTCCGAGGAGTATCCCGGTGGCCCCGCCGCGCAGCAGGATCAGCGCCAGACCGATCGCCGTCGCCGCCGCGGTCGCCATCCACCAGAGCTGGCGGGCGGCCAGCGGCGCGGCCTCGGCTCCCGGAACCTCCGGCGGCAATCCGAGAGCCGGCGCCAGCACGAAGCTCACATATCCCGCGAGCCCCCATGCGAGACCGGCGCGCCAGCCGCTATGGCCAGCCAGCGACATGCCGGCGGCGATGATCAGTCCGAACCCGATCCCGGCCAGCATGTTGAAGACGAGCGTGAAGCCAGTCCGCTCCCAGCCGTTCTCCGGCGCCCAGGCGTCTTCCTCGTGGTCATGCGCCGCCGCCTGGCCATGGTCATGGGCCTTCCCCGTCTCGGCTGCCTCCTCGTAGACCTCGGCCTCGAGAATCAGCGGCACGGCCCTAACGGCCTGGACCGCGCTGGCGATGCCGCCGGCGACGAGGCCGCCGAGCAATGCTGCGAAGAAGATTCGCCGGAACACGGGGGTTCAGTGGCAGGGGAAGGCGTGGATGTGGCGGGCGTCGTGGGCGGCGTTGTGGATGGCGCTGGGGCCGGCGAAGCCGACACCGAAGACCAGGACGAGGCCGAGAAACGCCGCCGCCAGGGCGGGCCAGCGTGCGGTCGCGGCCTCGAGGGCGACGGAGGGGGCGGCGATGGTTCGGCCGGTCGACATGAAGCGGCGCTCCGAATCTTGCAGGGAAAAAACAAGGGTAGGTCGGCGCGTCCGGCCGGTCAATCGGCTGGAGTCGGAGGCGAAGCCCGGAAAAGTCTGCTAAACGACCGGCGCCGAGCCAGAGGAGAGACGATGAACGATGACGCGACCGCCCAGCTGACCGCCGACATCCTCCTCGAGATCCAGGCCGTCCACATCCGCCCGGACGAGCCCTTCACCTTCACCTCGGGTCGGCTCTCGCCGGTCTATGTCGACTGCCGGAAGATCATCTCGTTTCCGCGCGCCCGCGCCAAGCTGATGGACTTGGGCGTCGAGCGGGTCTGCCGCGACGCCGGCCACGAGGCCTTCGACGTCGTCGCCGGCGGCGAGACCGCGGGCATCCCCTTCGCCGCCTGGGTCTCCGAGCGGCTGGGCCTGCCGATGACCTACATCCGGAAGAAGCCGAAGGGCTTCGGCCGCAACGCGCAGATCGAGGGCGACTTCAAGGACGGCGCCCGCATGCTGCTGGTCGAGGACCTGGCTTCCGAGGGCGGCTCCAAGCACGTCTTCCTCGATGCCATCGACGCCGCCGGCGCCGTCTGCAAGCACATCTTCGTCATCTTCAACTACGGCACCTTCCCCGCCGGCATCGAGTCCCTGAAGGCGCGTGGCGTCAGCCTGCACGCACTGGCGACCTGGGCCGACGTGCTGACCGCCGCCGCGCGCAAGGGCTACACCAAGGACCAGCTCGACCAGGTCCGCAGCTTCCTCGCCGATCCCGACGGCTGGGCCGCCAAGCGGAAGGCCGGCTGATGCCGCGCTTCGCCGCCAATCTCTCGACGATGTTCCGCGAGCACGACTGGCTCGCGCGGCCCCTGGCGGCAAAGCGGGCCGGCTTCGAGGCGGTCGAGATCCAGTCGCCTTACGACCTCGAGATCGAGGCCCTGGTCCGGGCCAAGCGCGAAGCGCAAGTCGAGTGGCTGATGATCAACCTGCCGGCCGGCGACGCCAACCGCGGCGAGCGCGGCATGGCGTGTCTGCCCGGTCGCGAGGCCGATTTCCGCGCCGGCGTCGGGCTCTGCCGGCGCTACGGCGAGGCGCTCGGCATCGCCCAGGTCAACATGCCGGCCGGCATCCCGCCGAAGGATGCTCCTCGCGCCTCCATCGAGGCGACCCTGGTCGCCAATATGCAGCACGCCGCCGAAGAGCTGGGCAAGGCCGGGATCAGGCTGCTGGTCGAGCCGATCAACGACCGCGACATTCCCGGTTTCTTTGTCACCCGCGCCGACCAGGCGCTCGAGCTGATCGACCGCGCCGGCCACCCGAACATCGGGCTGCTGCACGACCTCTATCACGCGCAAGTGATGGTGGGGGACCTGCTGAAGAACCTGGAGCGGCTGATGCCCCGGATCGGCCACATCCAGTTTGCCGATCCGCCCGGCCGGCACGAGCCGGGAACCGGCGAGCTCAACTGGCCGGCTCTGTTCGCCGCGATCGACCGGCTGGGCTACCGGGGCTGGGTTTCGGCCGAGTATTTTCCGACCGGAAAGACCGCCGACAGCCTCGGCTGGATGCGAAAGCCGGAGTAGAGGCGCCCTTCCGCCATCGCCGCCGGCCTGCCTATAATCGCCGCCAGCAGTATTAGTAAGGGAGGTCTTCAAATGCGTTTCCTAGCGACGAGCCTGCTCGCCGCGTCCTTCGCCTTGACCGGCGCGGCGCAGGCACAGCAGAAGCCCGGCGAACTCACGGTCGCGATGACCCAGTTCCCCTCGACCCTGAACCCGCACATCGACTCGATGCTGGCGAAGACGATCGTGCTGCAAATGACGCAGCGGCCGCTCACCACCTTCGATGAGAAGTGGCAGCTCATCTGCCTCCTCTGCACCGAGCTGCCGACGATCGAGAACGGCAAGGCGGTTCCGGTCGACCTGCCCGACGGCAAGAAGGGCGTGAAGGTCACCTACACCATCCATCCGAACGCCAAGTGGGGCGACGGCACGCCGGTCACCACCAAGGACGTCCTTTTCACTTACGAGGTTGGCAGGCACCCCGACACCGGCGTTGCCGACATGGAGATGTTCCGCGAGATTGTGGCGATCGACGTGAAAGACGACAAGACCTTCACCGTCACCAAGGACAAGCTGAAGTTCACGTACAATTACATGCATAACTTCCGCCTGATTCCAGCGCATATCGAGAGCGCAAACTTCAATCCAGCGCAGGCCGCCGAGTACAAGAAGAAGACCGCTTTCGACACTGCCGCGACCAATCCTGGCCTCTCCTTTGGCCCCTACAAGATCACCGAGATCGTCACCAGCTCGCACGTCTCCTTTGAGCCGAACCCGACCTGGTTCGGCGAGCCGGCGAAGTTCAAGCGCATCACCTTCAAGGTGATCGAGAACACCGCGGCGATGGAAGCCAACCTGCTGTCGGGCTCGGTCGACTACATCATGGGCGAGCTCGGCATCACCATCGACCAGGGCATCGCGTTTCAGAAGCGCAATCCCGATAAGTATAACTACTAATTCAAGCCCGGCCTCGTGTACGAGCATCTCGATCTGAACCTCGACAACCCGCTGCTGAAGGACAAGCGCGTCCGCCAGGCGCTTCTGCTCGCGATCAACCGCGACCAGATCGTCCAGCAGCTGTTCGAGGGCAAGCAGCCGGTCGCCCACACCAACATCAACCCGCTCGACTGGATCTACGACAAGGACGTCAAGACCTACCGCACCGACGCCAAGAAGGCGGCGGAGATGCTGGACGCCGCCGGCTTCAACGTGATGAAGGAGGGCTACCGCCACAACGCCGCCGGCGACCGGCTCCGCTTCGAGCTGATGACCACCGCCGGCAACCGCTCGCGCGAGCTCGTCCAGCAGGTGCTGCAGAGCCAGTGGAAGGCGGTCGGCGTCGAGATCGTGATCAAGAACGAGCCGGCCCGCGTCTTCTTCGGTGAGACCACCAAGGAGCGCAAATACACCGGCATGGCGCTGTTCGCCTGGATCTCCTCGCCGGAGAACGTGCCGCTGACCATCCTGCACTCCAAGCACATTCCGACCAAGGAGAACAACTGGGCCGGACAGAACTACACCGGCTACAAGAACCCGGAGATGGACAAGCTGCTGGAGGACATCGAGGTCGAGCTCGACAAGGACAAGCGCCTGGCCCTCTGGACCAAGTTCCAGGAGATCTACGCCGAGGACCTGCCGGTGCTGCCGCTGTTCTTCCGCGCCGAGCCCTTTATCGTGCCGAAGTGGCTGAAAGGCATCCAGCCGACGGGACACCAGTACGGCACCACCATGTGGTCGCAGAACTGGGCGGCCAACTGAGCTGAAGGATCCGGCGGGGGCGCCTCGCCTCCGCCGGCTTCCCTTACGATGCCCCCGGCATGACCCGCTTCCTTTCGATCCGCTTCCTGCAGGCGTCGGTCGTCGTCCTGGTCATGTCCTTCGTCGTCTACGGGCTGATCGGGCTGATGCCGGGCGACCCGATCGACATCATGCTCTCCGGCGATCCCAACATGACCTCGGAGGACGCCGCGCGCCTTCGCGCCGTCTATGGCCTCGACCAGCCGCTTCTCAACCGCTACCTCAGCTGGCTCGGCAACGCGCTCGCCGGCGACTTCGGCTATTCGCGCCAGCACCACCAGCCGGTGATGACCATCGTGCTGCCACGCCTCTTGAACACCCTCTACCTGATGATCTGCGCCTTCCTGATCTCGGTCGCGGTGGCGATCCCCGCAGGCGTCTACGCCGCCCGTCATCCGCGCTCGCTGGTCGATCAGGCGATCAACCTGTTCTGCTTCGCCGGCATCTCGCTGCCGGTGTTCTTCCTGGCCCTCCTTCTGATCATCTTTTTCGCGGTCGTGCTCGGCGTGCTTCCGGCCGGCGGCATGAAGACGGTCGGCGAGAGCTCGTTCGGCGACCGGCTCCGCTACATGGTTCTGCCGGTGGCGACGCTCACCATCGCCAACATCGCCCAGGTCACCCGCTACGTCCGCTCGGGCATGATCGAGGTGCTGCGCGAGGACTACATCCGCACCGCCCGCGCCAAGGGCGCCGACGAGAACCGCGTGGTCTGGCGCCATGCGTTGCGCAACGCGATGATCCCGACGGTGACGATCATGGCGCTCGAATGCGGCACGCTGCTTTCCGGCGCGTTGATCACCGAAACGATGTTCTCCTATCTCGGCATGGGTAAGCTGATCTTCGATTCGATCCTGGCCAACGACTTCAACGTGGCCCTGATCGGCCTCTTGTTCGCCTGCAGCGTCACCCTCGTGCTCAACCTGATCGCCGACCTCCTCTACGCGGCGCTCGACCCGCGCATCTCCTACCGGTGAGGCGAGCATGGTGTCCGTGATCTCGACCGAGACCGCTTCCCGCCCGATGCAGGACGCGTCGATGCCGCCGCCGCTGTCGCCGGCGCTCCTGGTCTGGCGCCGCTTCAAGCGCCACAAGGCGGCGCTGATCGGCGCCGGCGTGCTGATCTTCCTGGCGCTGCTGGCGATCCTCGCCCCGCTGATCGCCGGCTGGCGCGGCCAGGACCACGAGGTGGTCGACCTGTTCAACCGCTTCCAGCCGGTCTCCGCCGCCCATCCGCTCGGCACCGACGACCTCGGCCGCGACCTCATGCTGCGGCTGATCTACGGCGGCCGCATCTCGCTGTTCGTCGGCCTTGTCACCGCCTGCCTCACCGCCTCGATCGGCACTGTCATCGGGCTCGTCTCCGGCTGGTACGGCGGGCGGATCGACGCCTTCCTGATGCGGTTCTGCGACGGCTGGATCTCGCTGCCGCTGCTGCCGGTGCTGATCGTGCTGGCCGCCGTCGACCCGACCAAGGTCGGATTGCCGATGGCGATCGCCAAGTCGCCGGACTTGAGCCTCTACCGTATCGTGCTGATCATCGCGCTGGTCGCCTGGACCACCTCGGCCCGCCTGGTGCGCGGCGTGACGCTCACGCTCAAGACCCGCGACTTCGTCCAGGCCGCGGTCGCGCAAGGGGCGTCCACCGCCCGCATCCTCTTCGTCCACATCCTGCCGAACGCGCTGTCGCCGATCCTGGTCGCCGCCACGCTGGCCAGCGGCAACATCATCCTCTTGGAGTCGACGCTCAGCTTCCTCGGCCTCGGCATCCAGCCGCCGGTGGCGAGCTGGGGCAACATCCTGACCAACGCGCAGGAGATCATCTGGTCGCAACCGATGCAGGCGATCTATCCCGGCATCCTGATCTTCGCCACCGTGATCTCGCTCAACTTCGTCGGCGACGGATTGCAGGACGCGTTCGATCCGAGGACAGAGGGGCGGTAGCAAGGCATTCTTCGGAGAGCCGCCGAGATCAGCCTTTCGGGGCCTGAGGAGGTCGCCGAGAGACCGCGATCCCGGATCGGATGATGTACAGGGCCGTCCTCGCCTGCGACCCCACGGTGCCGTACGGGATACGCGCAAGCTCTTCCAAGACCGCCTCCGTTTCAGCCGGAGCAATTTCCCCGCAGTTCGCCGCAGAAAAGTAGCGAATCCAGGGGTTCTCATGCCGAATACCGGGCAATAGCGCATCAATTGCCGATCGAGCCCAAAACTCATCGACAATTCTTTGCTTTTCCTTGAACCGGCGAGTGTAGGAGCGCGTCAGAAGATTATCGGAGTCATATCCCATAAGCAGCGCCACCTCGTTGTAGCGCTCAAGGAGTTCCTCCAGCGACAGCGTCTTGAGATCCTTCTTCATTTGAGCACTCCCACATCTCGAGCCGCCATCATACCGACCCTGCGATGCTCTTCGATCGACTTCCCGCGTAGCCATTGGCGCCACGAGAGCCCGCCGAGGTGGTCGTGCGGCGTCGCCATGAAGCTTGTGATCTGCCAGTGCCTTCCGCGCGGCACACGAATGATGTTCTCAGTATTGTTTATCTCTCTCTCGGAGAAGCCAGATTTCTGCTCCACCAGGTGATGCCAATCGTGGAAGGCGCCGGCCGATCCGTAAACCCCCAGGAAGTCGTTATACGAGTCGAAGTCCCGATAATCCCGATCGGCAACGAGTTCCTCCCACTCCTTCGGTGGCGTCAGGTAGCTTTCGAACTCGGGCATCATGGTGTTGATCGCATTGAACCAGTCAATGACGTCAAACCAGACAGGGGAATTGCGCCCTTCGAATGCCCGTTGGACCATCATGCGCCCTAGGAACTCGGCGAAGAACGCAAGCGCGCCCCACTTCGACCGCGGAAGCTTCGGTGGCTTTTCACCACCTGCGGCAAGGACGACGAGGGAGTCGGGATCGCCAGCATCAGCGAGAATTCGCCGCGCTCGCTCGGCAAGCCGGCCGACCTCTTGTTGCTCTTCGTCGGTGAGCAGTTCTTCGCCCGGATTTTCGTCATCACCTCCAGCGCCTGGACCATTCGTCCATTGCCCGCCATCGGGATGACCGCGCGGCACGCGCGGCTGGTCCGGGTCGTACTTGCGTTCCCACGCCTTGCGTTCGAGCCAGGCCTCGACGTCGATCCGCGGGTTGCCGCGCGAATGCGCCGGCCCCCAGCGCAGGTACCGGAGGCCGGCATCGTGAAAGCGCGACTTGTATTCGGGCGGCGGAAAGGCGACGGCGTCGGCGATCTCGGCCGCGCGGCGGCGGTCGCCGGCGGCGAGCGCGTTCGCTGCCAGCTGCAGCAGCGCCGCACGGTCGCCGAGCCGGAAGTCCCGGCCGTAGACCTCCCGCATCGCCTCTTCCAGGACCGAGAGATCGATCAGCCAGGGGATCGGGCCGGCTCGGCCTCCGGGACGGATGCCGCCAACCGGCCAATGGGAGAGGCGGATCAGGTCGCCGTCGATCCAGCAGCGCTCCGCGCTCCGGGCAAAATCCGGGCGCTCGCGCGACACCCCTTGGGTGTGCACGTGCATAAAGCCGACTCCCTATGCGGAAATGAAAAAGGACCCGCCGCCGCTCGGGCGCAGGTCCTTCCAGTAGCCTCGATCCTGTCAAATACGCGGAGTTTTGTCAGCTAAATTCTTGTATAAAAATCCGCATCAATGTACCGGAAGGCCACCCTACGTCGTGACCTCAAGGGCTTAGATCGAGGTATCATCCGCGCCTGATGCGCTTCCTGCTCCCGGCCCTGCTCGCCCTCCTCCTCGCCGGCTCTGCCGCCCCCGCCTCGGCCCAGATCGGGCCGGCGACGCACGGCGCCTGCTTCCTGGTGCGCAACATGGCGCCGTTCTCGCTGGCCGGCCGCGTGGTGATGAAGTCGCGGCAGCGCTACACCTTCGTGCTGCAGAAGGGCCAGAGCCGGCGCGCCTGCATCGAGGGCGAGATGTATCCGGGCGACAAGGTCGAGCTGGTGATCACCGTCTTCGCGATCCCGCTATTCGTCTGCTACACGCAGGTCGACCAGCCGATCCAGCTCTTCGCCGTCCGCCAGGAAGAGGGCTACAAGTACTACGCCGACTGCCGCTAAAGCGGCTGCGCCGGCGCCAGATCCTTGTCGCGGGCGTCGAGGCGCGCGCGGCCCGGCAGGCCTGCCTGCGCGCCGGCGGTCTCGCAGGCGAGCGCGCCGGCGATCGAGGCGCGCTTCAGGGCCGAGCGCAGGTCCCGTCCCTCGTCCAGGCTCGCCGCCAGCACGCCGACGAAGGCATCGCCGGCACCGACGGTGTCGGCGACCTTCACCGCCAGCGCACCGATCCGCCAGGCGCCGTTCGGTGCCAGGGCGAGCGCGCCGTCCGCACCCAGCGTCACGATCACGGTCTGGTTGAAGTGCTGCGAGAGGGCCCATCCGGCCGGCTCGGGATCGCGTTCCGGCATGCCGAGATGCTTCGCCAGCGCCTCGACCTCGTGCTCGTTCACCACCAGGATCGAGACGTCGTCGAGCAGTCCGTCCGGCGGCGGCAACGCCGGTGCCAGGTTGAGGATCACTCGGGCCCCGGCCTTGCGGGCGCGACGCGCCAGCGCCGCGGTCTCGGCGGGCGTCACCTCCATCTGCAGGACGAGGGTGGTCTCGGGCCCGATCAGCGAGTCCGGCACATCGGCGGCGCGCGCGTCGAGATTGGCGCCGCCGGCGCCGAGGATCAGGTTCTCGCCCTTGGCGTCGATGGCGATGAAGGCGGCGCCGGTCGGCTGGTCCGAACGCGCGATGCCGGCGACGTCGATGCCTTCGGCCCTGAGGCCGTCCTTCAGGGTTTGCCCGAAAGGATCGGAGCCGATGCGCCCGACCATGGCGACCTTCGCGCCCGCGCGCGCCGCCGCCACCGCCTGGTTCGCGCCCTTGCCGCCCGCCGCCGTCCGGTATGTCGGCGACAGCACGGTCTCGCCCGGCCGCGGCAGCTCGGCCACGTTCACGAAGAAGTCGGCGTTGATCGATCCGAAGACGAGGACGGTCATGTTTCCGACTCCCTCTCCCGCGTACGACGCGGGAGAGGGCTCTCCGAGGGAGACATCGTCACGCCGCCTGGGGCAGCGGTCCCGCCGGGAGCCGTCCCTCTTCGACCGCGTGGCAGGCGGTGGTCGAGCCAGTGTCGTTCAATTTCGCCTCGGGACGCTCGCTCCGGCAGCGATCGTTGGCGAAGGGACAGCGCGGATGGAAGGCACACCCGGTCGGCGGGTTGATCGGGTTCGGCACCTCGCCCGCGACCGGCGTGCGCTGGCGGCCGGTCATCTCGAGGTCCGGGATGGTGTCGAGCAGCATGCGCGTATAGGGGTGCCGGGGCAGCTGGAACAGCGTCTTCGCCGGTCCGAGCTCGGCGAGACGCCCGAGATACATGACGCCGACCCGGTCGGCGATGTGGCGGACCACGGCGAGGTTGTGGCTGATGAAGAGGTAGGTGAGGCCGAGCTGGCGCTGCAGGTCCTTCATCAGGTTCAGGATCTGCGCCTGAACCGAGACGTCGAGGGCGGAGGTCGGCTCGTCGCAGACCAGGAACTCGGGCTGGCTGGAGAGCGCGCGGGCGATCGAGATGCGCTGGCGCTGGCCGCCGGAGAACTCATGCGGGTACTTCTCGCCGTCGACCGGCGACAATCCTACCTGGCGCAGGAGCTGGCCGACACGCTCGACGATCAGCCGCTCGTCGTCGAGCAGGCGGAAGGCGCGGATCGGCTCGGAGACGATGGCAGAGACCCGCCAGCGCGGATTGAGGCTGGCGAAGGGGTCCTGGAAGATCATCTGGAGGCGCCGGCGGATCGGTGCCATCTCGGCGCGGCCGCCGAGGCCGGCCATGTCGACGCCGTCGAAGACGATCGAGCCCGCGCTCGGCCGGTAAAGCCCGACCACCAATCGGGCCACCGTCGACTTGCCGCAGCCGGACTCGCCGACCAGGGCCAGCGTCTCGCCGCGGTTGATCTCGAAGTCGAGGCCGTCGACGGCCTTGAGGATCAGGCGCGGCTGGCCGTCCAGCACGCGGTTGAGCCAGGGCGCGGAGACGTCGAAATAGCGCGACAGCCCGGCGACCCTGACCAGCGGGGCGTTCATCTCAGCCATGGGCGTAGAGCCAGCAGGAGGCGCGGGTGTCGCCGGCATCCATCAGGTCCGGCCGCTCCACACGGCAGCGGTCGAACACCTGGGGGCAGCGCGGATTGAAGGCGCAGCCGGCCGGGATCTCGGTCAGGCGCGGCATCGAGCCCTCGATCTGCTCCAGGCGGTCCTTGCTGTCGCTGATCTTGGGGATCGAGCCCATGAGGCCGTGGCTGTAGGGATGCCTCGCCTCCTTGATCACCGAGCGTACCGGGCCGATCTCGGCGACACGGCCGGCATACATCACCGCGACGCGGTCGGCGGTCTCGGCGATCACACCCATGTCGTGGGTGATCAGCATGATCGCGGTGCCGTGGTCGCGGCAGAGACGCTTCAAGAGCGCGATGATCTGCGCCTGGATCGAGACGTCGAGCGCCGTCGTCGGCTCGTCGGCGATGATCAGGCGCGGGTTGACGCAGATGGCGAGCGCGATCACCACGCGCTGGCGCATGCCGCCGGAGAACTGGTGCGGATAGTGGTCGACCCGACGCTCCGCCCCCGGAATGCCGACCTCGGCCAGAAGCTCGATCGCCCGCGTCCGCGCCTGGGTCGGCGTCAAGTCGGTGTGGGTCTGGATGGTCTCGATCAGCTGCTGGCCGACCGAGTAGAGCGGGTTGAGGCTGGTCAGCGGGTCCTGAAACACCGCGCCGATCTGCTTGCCGCGGATCTTCCGCATCTCCTCGTAGGGGAGATTGTCGATGCGCCGGCCGGAGAGCCGGATCTCGCCGGCGGCGATCCGCCCAGGCGGCTCCAGGAGGCCGATGATGGCGTTGCCGGTCAGCGACTTGCCGGCGCCGGATTCGCCGACCACGCCCAGCACCTCGCCCTCGGCCAGGGCGAAGGAGACGTCGTCGACGGCGACCAGCGTGCCGCGCCGCGTCGGGAACTCGATCCTGAGATGCTCGACCTCGAGAAGCGCCATCAGCGGAGCTTCGGGTTGAGGGCGTCGCGCAACCAGTCGCCCAGCAGGTTGACCGAGAGCACCAGGATCACCAGGAACACGCCGGGGAAGATCGCCATCCACCACTCGCCGGAGAACAGGAAATTGTTGCCGATGCGGATCAGCGTGCCGAGCGACGGCTCGGTCGGCGGCACGCCGACGCCGAGGAAGCTCAGGGTGGACTCGGTCAGCACGGCGATGCCGAGACCAAGCGTGCCGATCACCAGGACCGGGCCCATGACGTTGGGCAGCACGTGGCGGAACATGATGAGGACCGGGTGCAGGCCGATGACGCGCGCGGCCTGCACGTATTCCTTGTTCTTCTCGACCAGCGTCAGGCCGCGCACCGTGCGGGCATACTGGATCCAGGTCGAGAGGCCGATCGCGAGCACGATGACGTAGACCGCCGCCTTGTCGTGGAGATCGCGCGGCAGCACGCCGCGGGCGACGCCGTCGATCAGCAGCACGATCAGGATCGCCGGAAAGCTGAGCTTCACGTCGGCGACGCGCATGATGATCGAGTCGGTGACGCCGCCGACGTATCCCGCGATGAGGCCGAGGGCCACGCCCATGGTCAGGGCGAGGAACACCGAGGCGAAACCCACGATCAGAGAAATCCGGGCGCCCAGCACGATGGTCGAGAAGACGTCGCGGCCCTGGTCGTCGGTGCCGAGGAGATATGTCGCCTTGCCGCCCTCGACCCAGGCCGGCGGCAGGAACGCGTCCATGAGGTTGAGGCTGGCGACCTCATAGGTGTTGTGCGGCACGATCCAGGGTCCCAGGGCCGCTGCCACCAGGAAGAGGAGGGTGAGCCCGAAGGCGATCACCACCGTCGGCGACCGCTTGAAGCTGTAGAAGACGTCCGAGTCGACGAAGCGCCGGACGAGGTCGCGGAAATGGCTCCAGACGGGCATGCTCAATGTGCCGAAACGGACCGGTCGACCCTGAGCCGCGGATCGACCGCGAAGTACAGGAGGTCGACGACCAGGTTGATGATGACGAAGAACAGCGCGACCAGCACCAGGTAGGTGCTCATGATCGGCACGTCGACGAACTGGATCGAGGTAATGAAGAGGAAGCCCATCCCCGGCCACTGGAACACCGTCTCGGTGATGATGGCGAAGGCGATCAGGCCGCCGATCTGCAGTCCGGCGATGGTGATCACCGGAACCAGCGTGTTCTTGAGCGCGTGGCCGAAGTTGACGGCACGATTGGTGAGTCCGCGGGCGCGCGCGAACTTGATGTAGTCGGCGCGCAGCACCTCCAGCATCTCCGCTCGCACCAGGCGCATGATCAGCGTCGTCTGGAACAGGCCGAGCGTGATCGAGGGCAGGATCAGGGCCTTGAGGCCGCTGGTGGTGAGGAACCCGGTCGACCAGAACCCGAGCTGCACCGTCGTGCCGCGGCCGAAGGACGGGAGCCACCCCAGCATCACCGCGAAGATCAGGATCAGGAGGATGCCGATCAGGAACGTCGGCAGCGACACGCCGATCAGCGACACAGTCAGCATGAAGCGGCTGAGCGCGCCGTGGCGGTGGAGACCGGTGTAGACGCCGGCGGGCACGCCGACGAAGAGCGCGAACAGCGCGGCGACGAAGACCAGCTCCAGCGTCGCCGGCAGGCGCTCGGCGATGATCTGGGCGACCGGCGTGCCGACGCGGAACGAGAACCCGAAGTTCCCGGTCACCAGGTTCTTCAGGAACAGCAGGAACTGCACGTAGAAGGGGCGATCGAGCCCGAGCAGCGCACGGAGCGCGTTCCGCTGCTCCAGCGTCGCATCCTGGGCCACCATCTGGTTGATGGGATCGCCCATGTACTGGAACAGCGCGAAGGCGACGAACGCCACCGCCGCCATGACCAGGACGGATTGAAGAGCCCGACGAACGATATAGGCGAACATGGCCCGCTTTCAGGAAGGAGGCGACGGGGCCCGGTGGGATCGATCCATCCGGGCCCCGCCGAAGCGAAGACGAGCCGTTACTTCATCTTGATCTGGCGAAGATCCACGTCGTTCGACGGACGCGGCTTCACCGAGTCGTGGATGACCTCGTCGCGGACGCCCCAGGCCAGCGTCTGCTGGTGCAGCGGGATGTGGCCGTACTCGTTCTTGTGGATCATCTGCGCCTCGGCCAGCATCTCCAGCCGCTTCTTCGGGTCCATCTCGGTGCCGGCCTTGAGGGTCAGCTCCTCGACCTTCGCGTTGCGGTAGACGCCCGAGTTGTTCTGGCCGGCGCCCGGGCCGTCCATGGTGACGATGTTCACCAGCATGTTGTGCGCGTCGAACGTACCGGGCGTCCATCCCAGCATGTAGAAGCTGGTGTTCCGGTTCTCCTTGAGGCCGATCTTGTCGAAGTGCAGAGACCGGGTCTGGGCGTTCAGCTTCACCTGGACGCCGACGCGGGCGAGCATCGGGACCACGGCCTGGCAGATCGCCTCGTCATTGGTGTAGCGGTCGTTCGGGCAGTCGAGGGTGACCTGGAAGCCGTTCGGATAGCCGGCTTCGGTGAGAAGCTTCTTCGCCTCGTCCGGGTTGAACGCCGGCCGCTTGTCGACCTCGGCGGAGAAGCCGGCGATGCCGGGAGCGACCATCGAGCCCGTCGGCCGGGACTCGCCGCGCATCACGACGCGGGCGATGGACTGGATGTCGATAGCCTTGTAGACGGCCTCGCGGACGCGCTTGTCCTTGAACGGGTTCTTGCCCGAGCCCTTCATGTCGAGCGACTCGGCGCGATGCTGGTCGAAGCCGAAGAAGATGGTGCGCAGCTCCGGCCCCTCGAGCACCTTGGTGCCCTTGGTCGAGTTGATGCGCTGCTTGTCCTGGGACGGCACCGGATACATCAGGTCGATCTCGCCCGAGAGCAAGGCGGCGACGCGGGTCGCGGCATTGGCGATCGGACGGAACTCGGCGCGGGTGATGCCGTTGTCGAGCTTGCCCCACCACAGCGGGTTGGGCTCGACCACGGTGCGGTTGTCGGCGACGCGCTCGACCAGCTTGTAGGGGCCGGTGCCGTTGGCGTTGAAGTTGATGAAGGTCGGCGCCGAGGTGCCGCGCACCACCTGGGTGGTGTTATTCTTCTCGGCCCACACCTTCGACATGATGAAGAAGAGCGGCAGCTGCTGCGGCAGAATCGGATCCGGCCCGTTCGTGACGAGGTCGATGGTGTTGGCATCGACGACCTTCACTTCCTTGACCGTCGCCATGTAGCCGCGCATGTCCGCCTGCTCGGACTGATAGCGGGTCAGCGAGAAGGCGACGTCGGCGCCGGTGAACGGCGTGCCGTCATGGAACTTCACGCCCTGGCGGAGCTTGAAGCGCCAGACCGTCGGGCTCGCCTGCGACCACTCGGTCGCCAGCGCCGGCTCCAGGCTGAGGTCGAAGTTGCGATAGAGCAGCCCCTCGTAGAGGTTGGTCTTCATCGCGTTGGTCGGCCCCTCGTTGTTGATCGCGGGGTCGAGGCCGAGAAGGTCGGCATTGGTCGAGTAGCGCAGCACCTTCGCGTGCGCGGGAAGTGCAGCCATCGCGACGGCCAGGGCCGTCGCCATTACGTAACGCATCAGGATCTCCCTCCGATTTGCGGCCTGTTCGGCCGCTTCCCTGTCTTTACATCTCGGCGGCGGAATGGGTCCGGCGCCAGCTGGAGGCTAGTTTCCCTTGGCTTGCCCGGTGCCGTCAACCGGAAGCGCGGGGGGTACCCCCCAATCCGGCGACGAAGGGCTACTTGGTCCCGTAGATACGGTCGCCCGCATCGCCGAGGCCGGGCACGATGTAGCCATGGTCGTTCAGGTGGCTGTCGATCGCCGCGGTGAAGATCGGCACGTCCGGATGCGCCTCGCCAAGCGCCGCCACACCTTCCGGCGCCGCCAGCAGGCAGACATAGCGGATGTTGGCGGCGCCGCGGTCCTTGAGGCGCGAGATCGCGGCGGTGGCCGAATGCCCGGTCGCCAGCATCGGGTCGACGACGATGACCGGCCGGTCGGCGATGTCGTGCGGCACCTTGAAGTAGTACTCGACCGCCTCCAGCGTCTCCGGATTGCGATAGAGGCCGATATGGCCGACCCGGGCCGAGGGGATCAGGTCGAGGATGCCTTCGAGGATGCCGTTGCCGGCGCGGAGGATGGAGACGATGCAGAGCTTCTTGCCGGCCAGCGCCGGGGCGTCCATCTCGGCCAGCGGCGTCTCGATCGGGCGCACGGTCAGCGGCAGGTCGCGGGTCACCTCATAGGCGAGCAGCAGCGCGATCTCGCGCAGCAGCAGGCGGAACTCGCTGGACGGCGTTTCCTTCCGGCGCATCAGCGTCAGCTTGTGCTGGACCAGCGGATGGCCGACGACGGTGACGTTGGACATGATCCCTCCCCGCGACTGCCGAAGCTTTAGAAGACCGTCCCGTCGCTGTCGAGCAGCACGGGCGGCCCGCCGTCGGCGCGCAATCTGGCCGCCACCCGGCGGCCGGCGGTCCAGGTGCCGCCCTGCAGCACCTTGGCCAGCGGCAGCCGTTCGGCATCGAGACCCAGGCGCGTCCGCACCGCCGCGGCCACCTCGTCCAGCAGCGCCACGGTCAGCGCCCGCCACTCCACCACCGGCTCGTCCCCGGGCCGAAGCCGCCTCCGAGCCACGCCCGGATCGCGCCAGGCGAGCACGCCGAGATCGAGGAAGAGCCCACCGTTGCGGTACTCCGGAAGCCCGGTGAGCCCGTCGAGGCCGGTGACGACGAGACCGAGTTCCTCCAACGGCTCGACCAGCGAGTAGGTCAGCCATTGCGACAGCTTGTGGAAGGGCACGAGGCCGTCGGCAGCATCCTCGCTCCTGGCCAGCGCATGCCGCCAGGTGTCGCCGAGCGGCAGCCCCGCGAGGCTGAGCCGACCCGGCCACATCGGCCCGAGCCCCGCCAGGACCGCCTGCAGGATCGCGGTTGCCGGCAGGCGCCCGTCCACCGCCCGGCCTTCGAGATGGTCGACCAGGTTGCCGATGCGGGCGTCGGCGCCGAACAGGGCGGGCGATGCCGCAAGCGCCTGGCCGAGGCTCCGCAGCAGCGAGGCGCGGCCTTCGAGCCCGACCATCGGGTTCTGCGGCCCGACCTGGCAGCCGAAGGCGAGCCTGGTCGCATCGAAGCGGGCGAGCCCGGCCGCATCGGCACGGAGCGGCCGGGCCGGGTCGCCGGAGAAGGTGCCGACGGCGAACAGATCGAAGCTGGCGACCGCGAGGCCCTCCGAGCGGGTGAAGGTGGCGCCGCTCGCCGGCTCGCAATAGCACCAGTCCGGCCCGGCGCCGGCATCCAGCAGCACGCTGGTGACGGCGAGGTCGAAGCCGATGCGGGCGCGTTCCCGCGCATCGCAGGCGATCGAACCGGCGAGACCCCGCCAGCGGTCGCGGCCGCCGACGGCGAAGTGCCGCCAGCGGCTGTGATAGGGAATGTCGAGGTCGGGGTAGGCCTCGCGCGTCGCCGCCAGCACCTCGTCGACGACCTCGGGCATCCGACCGCGGTCGAGCGTCAGGTGCGGCAGGTTGCCGGCGTCGGCGAGCGCCAACAGCTGATGCGCGCGGCTGCGCACGGCCTCGGCGGTGAGCAGCCAGCGTGCCGCCTCGACCTCGCTCCTCCGGCTCATTCGGCCAACGCCATCATTCGCTGAGCGATCGCCCCTTGGCCTTGGCCAGCTCCGCCGGGTCCGGAACCGCCTCGGTGAAGTATCCGGCGGCCTTCTTGGCATCCATCTCGACCCGGGCGTCGGCCGGGATCAGCCCCTCCGGGATCGCCACCCGTTCGATCACCTCGATGCCGCTTCGGACCAGCGGCTCATATTTCAGGTCGCTCATCGAGCAGAAGCGGTCGATGCGGGTGACGCCGAGCCAGTGGATCACGTCCGGCGCCAGCTCCTGGAAGCGCATGTCCTGGACGCCGGCGACACACTCCGTCCGCTCGAAATAGGTCTCGGCGCGGTCGCCGCCCTCCTGGCGCTTGCGGGCGTTGTAAACCAGGAACTTGGTGACCTCGCCGAGCGCGCGGCCTTCCTTGCGGTTATAGACGACGATGCCGGCGCCACCCTCCTGGGCGGTCTGGATGCAGACCTCGATGCCATGGGCGAGATAGGGCCGGCAGGTGCAGATGTCGGACCCGAAGACGTCGGAGCCGTTGCATTCGTCATGGATGCGGCAGGCGACCTTGCGGGCCGGATCGGTCAGCGCCGCGGCGTCGCCGAAAAGATAGATCGTGTGGCCGCCGATCGGCGGCAGGAAGACCTTGAGGTCGGTGCGCGTCACCAGCTCGGGAAACATGCCGCCGGTGTATTCGAACAGCGAGCGGCGGAGCAGGCTTTCGGTGATGGCGAAGCGCTCGGCGATGCCGGAGAGATGCCACACCGGCTCGATCGCGACCTTGGTGACGCGGGCGTCGCCGTTGGGCAGCAGCACGTCGCCGTCGGGCTTGACGCGCCCGGCCGCCATCGCGTCGCGCAGCTCCGGCAGGTTGATGCGGGCCTTGGTCACGGCGATGGTCGGACGGATGTCCCATCCCGCCTTCAGCCGGTCGGCGAAGGCCTCGGCGACCATGTGTCCCCAGGGGTCCATCGAGACGATCTTCTTCGCGTCCGCCCATTGCGGGTGCGGGCCGATCGGCTCGGCCGGCATGGTGTTGGTGAGGTCGGGGATGTGGAACGAGCTGAGGCGTCCGGAGGCGATCGCCAGCGCCCGGTAGAGCGCATAGGACCCGGCATGGGCACCGATGACGTTGCGATGCTTGGTCTCGGTCGTCGTCGCGATGATCGGCCCGCGGGCCTTGGCGTCGGCCGCGCCCCAGCGGATCGGCACCGGCTTGGCGCTGGCGCCGGGATGGGAGGCGAGGACGATGTGGCCGGGGGCCTTGGGTCCTGACATTGCCCTTACTTCATCACCACCCAGCGGAGATCGACGTCGTTCCACGGGCGGGGCTTGATGTCGGCGACGGTCGAGCGCACGCCCCAGGCGAGCACCTGCTGGTGCAGCGGAATGTGGCCGACATCCTCCTTGTGGATGGTCAGCGCCTGCTCGATCAGCTGGCGGCGCCTTGCAGGGTCCTGCTCCTGGGCCGCCTTGCGGGCGAGGATGTCGATCTTGGGGTTTGAATAGCGGCCGAAATTGGCGCCGCCGCCGGTGCCCATGACGGTCGTCAGCGCGTTGAGCCCGTCGAAGGTCGTCGGCGTCCATCCCAGGATGAAGAACGAGGTGTTGTTGCCGCCGCGCGCGCTCGCCTTCTCGAAATAGTCGGCTCTGGGCATCACGTTGAGCTTCACGGTGATGCGGATCCGCGCCAGCATCGAGGCGAGCCGCCGGCAGATCGCCTCGTCGTTGTCGTAGCGGTCGTTGGTGCAGTCGAGCGTCACCGGGAAGCCGTTGGCGTAGCCGGCCTCGGCGAGCAGCCGCCGGGCGCCGTCGAGGTCGAGGGTCGCCGGCCGGTCGAGCGCCTCGACATAGCCTTCGATCCCGGGCGCGATCATCGACCCGGTCGGGCGCGACAGGCCGCGCATGACGTCGCGGTGGAGAACCTCTGGATCGATCGCGCGGCTGAACGCCTCGCGCACGCGGCGGTCCTGGAAGGGGTTGCGTCCTCTGCCCTTCAGGTTCAGCGACTCCTCGCGGAAGGTGTCGAAGCCGAGGAAGACCGTGCGCAGGTCGGGCGCGGTGATGACGCGGATGCCGGCCCTCGACACGCGGGAGGCGTCCTGACCCGAGACCGGATAGGCCATGTCGACCTCGCCCTGCATCAAGGCCTGCAGGCGCGCTTCGGCATTGGCGATCGGCTTGAAGACGGCGCGGGTGAGGTTGTGCTGGGGCTTGCCCCACCAGCCCGGGTGAGGCTCCACCATGGTATGGACGCCGGGCTCGCGGCGCATCAGACGGAACGGTCCGGTGCCGTTGGCGAAGGAATTGGCGAAGGTCGCGGCGTTGGTGCCGCGCAGCACGTGCTGGGTGTTGTTCGCCTCGAGCCAGCGCTGGCACATGATCAGGAACACCGGCAGGCTCTGGTCGAGCGTGGCGTCCGGCGCCTTGGTGACGATGTCGATCTCGAGATCGTCGAGCCTGCGGATCTCGCGGACGCTCGCCATCGACTGGCGGAAAGCCGACTGGTCCTGGGTGATACGGGCGAAGGAGGCCACCACGTCGTCGGCGGTGAACGGCGTGCCGTCATGGAAGGCGACACCGGGCCGCAGCCGGAAGCGCCAGACCTCCGGCGCGACCCGGCTCCATTCGGTCGCCAGCCCCGGCTCCAGCGCCAGGTCGTAGCGGCGGACGAGCAGCCCCTCGTAGAGGTTGCCCTTCATGGCGTTGGTGACACCGTCATTGTTGATGTAGGGGTCGAGCCCGAGCAGGTCGGCGCTGGCGGCGTAGCGGAAGGTGACGGCCTCGGCCACGAGCGGCAAGGTCAGCAGTGCTGCGAGGGCCAGGCCCGGAATCGTCCTATTCACCCTTCATTGCTAGCCCCCGCCCTGCCCCGAGGTCAAACCCCTGGCGCAACGGGCGGTCCGTCGTCCATCCTTCCCGAAAGATCCCTGGAACCCCGAAATGGCCGCCGTCCGCAACCTGCTGTTCATCATGTGCGACCAGCTTCGCTACGACTACCTGTCGTGCGCCGGCCATCCCACGCTTTCGACCCCGCACATCGACGCGCTCGCAGGCCGCGGGGTTCGGTTCCGCAACGCCTTCTGCACCTCAGCGGTCTGCGGCCCCTCGCGCATGTCCTTCTATACCGGGCGCTATGCGGCGACCCATGGTTCGACCTGGAACGGCGTGCCGCTGCCGGTCGACGAGCTGACCATGGGCGACCATCTCAGGCCGCTCGGCCTCAGGGTGGCGCTCGCCGGCAAGACCCATTTCACCCCCGACATCGCCGGGATGAAGCGACTCGGCCTCGACCCGCAGTCGCCGGACACCCTCCTCCTCCGCCAGGGCGGCTTCGAGCCCTTCGACCACTACGAGGGGCATGTGAAGCCGCCGGAGGATGCCCCCTATATGCGCTACCTGAAGGCCCGCTATACCGGCGACGACCCCTGGAGCAACTTCGTCGTCGGCGCCGCCGGGCCGAAGGGCGAGGTGCGGGACGGCTGGCTGATCCGGAACGCGCACCTGCCCGCACGCGTGGCCGAAGCGGATTCCGAGACCGCCTACACGACCGACCGGGCGATGGCCTTCATCAAGGAGCAGGCGGACCAACCCTGGTGCCTGCACTTGAGCTACATCAAGCCGCACTGGCCCTATCTGGCGCCGGCGCCCTATCACGACATGTACCCGCCGGCGAGCCATCTGCCGCTGGCGCGCGAGGCGCATGAGCTGACCGACGCCCATCCGGTGGTCCAGGCCTACCGGCGCACCGACGAAGGCCTCAGCTTCGGGCACGACGAGGTCGCGACCAACGCCAAGATCGCCTATATGGGCCTGGTCAGGCAGATCGACGATCACATCGGCCGGCTGATGGCTTTCCTCGAGCAGGAGGGACGCCTTGGCGACACCATGATCGTCTTCACCTCCGACCATGGCGACTTCCTCGGCGACCATTGGCTCGGCGAGAAGGAGCTGTTCTACGACCAGGCGGTACGCATCCCCCTGATCGTCGTCGATCCCGATCCGTCGGCGGCGCGCGGCCGGACCGACGACCGCTTCGTCGAGGGCATCGACCTCTTGCCGACCTTCATAGAGGCGGTCGGCGGCAAGGTCCCGGACCATGTGATCGAAGGCCGCTCGCTGCTGCCGCATCTCCGCGGCCACGAGTTCGAGGCGCGCGACGCGGTCTTCGGCGAGCTCGACTACGGCTTCCGCCGCGCCCGCAAGGCGCTCGGCCGCCAGCCGCAGGATTGCCGGGGCTACATGGTGCGGACGAGCCGCTGGAAATACGTCGAATGGCCGGGCTTCCGCCCGCAGCTCTTCGACCTCGAGACCGATCCCGGCGAATACCAGGACCTAGGGGAAGACCGCGGCCGCGCCGGCGTGAGGCGGGAGATGAAGGAACGCCTGTTCGACTGGATGGCCGCCCGCAAGATCCGCGCCCGGCTGTCGGACGCCGAGGTCGAGGCGAGGACGGACACGCACCGCGACCGCGGGATTCACATCGGGATCTGGTAGGGGTCGTCCCGAGGTTCCCCGATTTCGAGAAGCCAAGCGGGCATCTCAAAAGAAATGGAAGCAGGTGCGTTCGCTGATCGTCCGACGTAGCCGCTTTGGCGAGGTGTGCTGGCCTCGCGTGCCGATGGATATGTTGAGGTGCCGCAGAACCGCCGCTTAGGAACTCCTTAGGAACCCGAGCAGGGGAGACATCAGTGATCCATGCGATTGAAGACCCATGTGGCGGCTCGCGTGTCAGTGAACCTCCTAGCGGAGCGCCTTGGCCGCCAGGGTGACGACCGCTTCGCGGCCGGCCGCGTCGTCGATGGCCGGCGGCATCGCGTCGCGATGCCGATGCGCCGCCATCCAGACGATCATCTCCATGATCGCGCGCGCGCCGGCGACGGGATCGAGGTCAGAGGAGACGTGCCCCGTCGACTGCCGCTTCCACACATAGGCGGTAAGGTCGCGCATATAGGCACCTTTGACGCGGTCATGATAGACGGCTGCGAATTCCGCCAGCTCACCGGCGCAGCGATCGAGCAGCCAGATCAGCCGCCGAGCGCCGGCGATGAGATCGAACAGCTCGGTGGCGATCTCCCTGATCTCGGCATCGACGTCGCCGACCCGGCGCCGCGTGAGGGCAGCACGCAGAATCCGCCAGTCCGCCCGTTCGGCGAGGCGATCGCGGAGACCCGATGCGATCTTCGCAAGTCCCTGGCCGCGAACGGGCAGCGGCCGTTCCCGCGCATGCCCGGTCTCGGCGCATTCGAGAGCAAGCTCCAGCAGCGCCTCCTTGCTCTCGACATAGAGATAGAGGGTGCCCGCGGCGAGACCCGCCGCCCGCGCCACATCCGACATGAGGGTCAGCTGGAAGCCCTGTCGGCTGAACACCGCGAGCGCCGCCGTCGCGATCTCTCCCAGCCGCCCGGGAGTCCTACGTCGCATCGAGCTTGCTCATTGACCCCGGGTCATTTAATGAATGTACGATTCATTTATTATACTTCGCGTCGCCTGCCAAGGAGCATTCGATGAGAGTCCTCGATCGCCCGGCCCCGGATTCGCACGCGGCCCGCCGCCTCGACATCGACCATCTCCGCAACATCGCCGTGCTGCTGCTCCTGGTGTTCCACACCGCACGCCTCTTCAATGCGGAACCCTGGCACGTCAAGGATGCCTCGACCTACCTCGCCGCCGACCTCGTCGTCCGGGCGATGAACCAGTGGCACATGCCGCTGCTTTTCCTGCTGGCGGGGATGAGCCTTCACCTCGCGCTCGCGCGTCGCGGTCTCGCCGCCACCCTTGAGGAGCGCCTCCTCCGCCTGGCCGTGCCGCTGGCCGCCGGGATGGTCCTGATCGTGCCGCCCCAGGTCTATATCGAGAGGATCACGCCGGGGATCATGCGAATGAGCCCGGTCGACTTCGCCGGCAGCTACGTCGACTTCCAGAGCGTCGCCTTCGACTGCTGCTATCCCCAGGCGAATCTGAGCTGGCACCATCTCTGGTTCGTCGCCTATCTGCTCGTCTATTCGCTGGCGCTGGCACCCGCGCTCGACGCGCTCCAGTCCCGCGGGCTCACCCCGCGCATGACGGCGTGGGCGACTGGCGGCTGGCGACCGTTCGTCCTGGTCGTGCCGATCGTCATGGCCGAGGTGCTGCTGCGGCCGCGCTTTCCGAACACCCAAGACCTGATCCATGACTGGGCGAACCACGCGCACTACGTCGTCCTGGTCGTCATCGGCTGGGCGATCGTCGGCAACCCGGCGCTGGAAGCGGCGGTCGCCGGCCGCCGCCGGGCCAACACGGCGGTCGCCTTCGTCCTTGCCGGTCTCTGGATCGCGATCGGGCTGTCACCCGCTCTCGCCCAGCTGCCGTTGGAGGCCCGAGTCGCGATCCGCGTGACCGGCGAATGGGCCTGTCTCCTCGCGTTCCTCGGCCACGCCCGCAGCCATCTCGACCGCCCACTCGGATGGCTCACCGCCTTCTCGCGCTATGCGCTGCCGTTCTACATCGTCCACCAGACGGTGATCGTGCTGCTGGGCCGGCAGCTCCTCGGCTGGTCGGAGGCGCCCTTGCTCAAATTTCTCGTCGTGATGCTGGCATCGGGGGCGATCAGCCTCGCCGCCTGCCGGCTCCTCGACAGCAACCCGGTCACGCGCCTGCTGGTCGGCCTCAAGGGCTCTCGCCGGCTCGTGTCGGACCGGCTCGACCTCGGCCGTACCGTCGACCGCGGCCTGGATCGCCAGCGTTGACGAAAGTAGCTTCCGGTAGCTGCAAATCTGGCATGCGCTCCGTCGGCTTCAAGGTCCTGAAGAACAAGCTCAGCGAGTATGTCCGTCTCGTCGCCGGCGGCCAGACCGTCCTAGCGACGGACCGCGACCGGGTGGTGGCGGAGCTCGTGCCCCCGAACGCTGCCTAGAGCCCGTTCCTCGCCGATGCGCTCCTCGCCGAGGCGGTGCGCGAGGCATGGCTGACGCCGCCGACCTTGGTCAGCGACCAGCCACCGACGCGCCGGCCGGTCATGCCTCTTCGGGAACTGTGGCAGAAGCGGCGCGCGCCATGTGCATTCCGCTGACGCAGCTCTAGCTAGCGCCGGGCACGCGCGAAGTCGTTCGTCGCAGAGAGGCAAAAAAAGAAACGCCGACCCGATGGGCCGGCGTTCGATCCTGGAGATTGCCTCGGCAACCCCTAGGCACCGAGACGTTACAGAGAAAGAAACTAGCTGGCAACATACTGAAAACGCGTCTAATTGAATGGCCCTCCGCCACTCTGTATCCCCTGGGAGGGACCCATGGCCTGGTGCGGCCTCGATTTCGGCACATCCAACTCGACCCTCGGCCTCGCCGACGGCAATGCGGCCCGCCTCGCCCCGCTCGAGGGCGGCCAGGTCACGCTGCCGAGTGCGCTCTTCTTCGATGCCGAGACCGACGACCCGGTCTTCGGGCGGGCGGCGATCGCCACATACATCGAGGGCAACGAGGGGCGCCTGATGCGCTCGCTCAAGTCGGCGCTGGGCTCCGAGCTGATGGAGCAGGAGACCCGGCTGCAGGGTCGCAAGATCCGCTTCGAGGAGGCGATCGGCCTCCTGCTCGGGCACATCAAGCTCTTGGGCGAGGCGGCGGCCGGCACGCGGCTCGACAGCGTCGTCCAGGGCCGGCCGGTCCACTTCGTCGACGACGACGAATCCGCCGACCGCGACGCCGAGGACATGCTGGCCGACGTGCTGCGCCAGACCGGCTTCCGCCAGGTCAGCTTCCAGTACGAGCCGATCGCCGCCGCGCTTCACTACGAATCGACGCTGTCGGGGGAGGAGCTGGCGGTGATCGCCGACATCGGCGGCGGCACCTCGGATTTCTCGGTGGTGCGCCTCGATCCCGCCCGCGCCGACCACGGCGACCGCGCCGACGACATCCTCGCCAATGACGGCGTGCGCGTCGGCGGCACCGATCTCGATCGGCTGGCCAGCCTCGCCTCGATCATGCCGGAGCTGGGCTATGGCCATGTCGTGCGCGGCGACGGCCTCAAGAGCCCGGTCGCGCTCTACCACGACTTCGCCACATGGTCGAAGATCAACTTCCTCTATACGCCGTCCATCCTCACCTCGGTCCGCGACATGAAGCGATCGGCGAAGGATCCGATCCCCTTCGAGCGGATGGAGACGGCGCTGACCGAGCGCCTCGGCCACTGGCTGGCGCTTAAGGCGGAGGGAGCGAAGATCGCGCTGTCCGCGGCCGAGGACACCCGCATCGACCTAGGCCGCATCGAGGCCGGGCTCGGCGTCTGGCTCGACCGCGGCCAGCTCGGCCGTGCCATCGAGGCCTCGATCGACCGGGTCGGCAACACGATTTCGCGCTGCGTCGCCATGGCCGGTATCCGTGCCGAGCAGGTCGACAGCCTGGTGCTCACCGGCGGCTCGGCCCTCCTGCCGATGGTGCGGGACGCGCTCGCCGCCCGGCTCCCGGCCGCACGCCTGGTCGACGCCGACCATTTCGGCGCCATCGGCCTCGGCCTCGCGCTGGAGGCTCGGCGGCGCTACGCCTGATGGACCTCGATCACGTCCGACTCTCGTCCTTTCGCTTGCACGCTCTCGTCCGCACTCCCTAGACTGAGCCGAACCAGCCCGATGGAGTCCCTCATGTCAGCGCGTCTCAACTCGGCCGCCGCCCGAGACATCGCCTATTTGATCCATCCCTATACGAACCTGAAGGCGCACGAGACCGACGGCCCGATGATCATCTCGTCGGGCAACGGCGTCCGGGTGAAGGACGAGGCCGGCAACGAGTACATCGAGGCGATGGCGGGGCTCTGGTGCGCGTCGCTCGGATTCTCCGAGAAGCGCCTGGCCGACGCGGCCTACCGCCAGCTGACGACGCTGCCCTACTACCACGCCTTCGCCCATAAATCGCACGATCCGGCGATCGAGCTGGCCGAGCGCCTGATCCAGATGGCGCCGGTGCCGATGTCGAAGGTGTTCTTCCAGTGCTCGGGCTCGGAAGCCAACGACACGGTCGTCAAGCTCGTCTGGTACTACAACAACGCGCTCGGCCGGCCGAACAAGAAGAAGATCATCGCCCGCATCAAGGGCTATCACGGCGTCACCGTCGCCTCCGCCAGCCTCACGGGGCTGCCCAACAACCATCGCGACTTCGACCTGCCGATCGCCAACATCCTGCACACGGAGTGCCCGCACTATTACCGCTTCGGCAAGCCGGGCGAGAGCGAGGACGAGTTCGATACCCGCATGGCCGACAGCCTGGAGGCGCTGATCCAGAGGGAAGGCCCCGACACCTGCGCCGCCTTCATCGCCGAGCCGGTGTTCGGCGGCGGCGGCGTCATCGTGCCGTCCAAGGGCTACTACCAGAAGATCCAGGCGGTGCTGGACAAATACGACATGCTGTTCATCGCCGACGAGGTGATCTGCGGCTTCGGGCGCACCGGCAACATGTGGGGAAGCCAGACGCTCGGCATCCGGCCGAACATCATGAGCATGGCGAAGGCGCTCACATCCGCCTACATGCCGCTCTCGGCGGTGATGGTCGACGAGAAGATCTACCAGGCCCTCGTCCGTCAGAGTGAGAAGATCGGCGTCTTCGGCCACGGCTACACTTATTCGGGCCATCCGGTCGCCGCCGCGGTCGCGGTCGAGACCCTCAAGATCTACGAGGAGCGGAACATCATCGAGCATGTCCGCCGCGTCGGCCCGCGGATGCAGGCAGGGCTTCGCAAATTCGCCGACCACCCGCTGGTCGGCGAGGTCCGCGGTGTCGGGCTGGTCGCCGCGGTCGAGCTGGTGAAGGACAAGGCGACCAAGGAGCCCTTCGATCCCAAGTCCGGCGTCGGCCTCTACCTATACAAGCGCGCCCAGGCCCACGGCCTGATCGTCCGCAACCTGGTCGACTCCATCGCCTTCACCCCGCCCCTGATCGTCACCGAGGCGGACATCGACGAGATTCTCGCCCGCTTCGGCAAGGCGCTCGACGAGACGACGGCCTGGGTCGAGGGCCAGAAGCTCAGGGCGGTGGCGTGAGGCGCTACTCCTTCGTCCAGCTTCTTCGGAACGCGGTCGGGCTCGGTGACGGCTGGCAGCAGGCCTGGCGCAGCCCGGAGCCGAAATCATCCTATGACGTGGTGATCGTGGGCGGTGGCGGACACGGGCTCGCCACCGCCTACTACCTCGCCAAGAACCATGGCGTCCGCAACATCGCGGTCCTGGAGAAGGGCTGGCTCGGCGGCGGCAATACCGGGCGCAACACCACGGTGGTGCGCTCCAACTATCTCTGGGACGAATCCGCCGCCATCTACGAGCATTCGCTGAAGCTCTGGGAGGGCCTGACCCGGGACCTCAACTACAACCTGATGTTCAGCCAGCGCGGCCTGGTCATGCTGGCGCATACCGAGCACGAGCTGAACGAGGCGAGCCGGCGCGTGCATGCCAATCGCCTCAACGGCATCGACGCCGAGATCTGGAGCCGCGAGCAGACGCTGGCCTTCATCCCGATCCTTAACGGCTCGAAGGACATCCGCTATCCGGTGATAGGCTCCTCGATCCAGAAGCGCGCCGGCATCGCCCGCCACGACGCCGTCGCCTGGGGCTTCGCCCGCGCCGCCGACGCGCTCGGCGTCGACATCATCCAGAACTGCGAAGTGACCGCCATCCGCCGCGACGGCAGCCGCGTCGTCGGCCTCGACACCACCCGCGGTGCGATCGACGCCCGCAAGGTGGGCCTGGTCGCCGCCGGCCATTCCAGCGTGCTCGCGGGCCTCGCCGGGTTCCGCCTGCCGATCGAATCCCATCCCCTCCAGGCAATGGTCTCCGAGCCGATCAAGCCGGTGCTGGACACGGTGGTCATGTCCGGCACGGTGCACGCCTATGTCAGCCAGTCCGACAAGGGCGAGCTGGTGATGGGCGCCGGCATCGACGCCTTCAACTCCTACGCCCAGCGGGGATCTCTCCCGATCCTGGAAGAGATCGCGTCGGCGATGATCGAGCTGTTCCCGATCGTCAGCCGCCTCAAGGTGCTGCGCAGCTGGGGCGGGATCGTCGACATCTGCCCCGATGCCAGCCCGATCATCGGCAAGACGCCGGTCGACGGCCTCTACATCAACTGCGGCTGGGGCACCGGCGGCTTCAAGGCGACGCCCGGCTCCGGCTGGGTGCTGGCCGACACCATCGCCAACGACCGCCCGCACCCGCTGGCGGCGCCGTTCAGCCTCAATCGTTTCTCCTCCGGCCGGCTCATCGACGAGCACGGTGCCGCCGCGGTGGCCCACTAAAGATGCTCCTGATCCCCTGCCCCTATTGCGGCGAGCGGGCCGAGGGCGAGTTCCGCTATGGCGGCGAGGCGCATTTCCGCCGGCCCGACAATCATCTCGAGGCGACCGACGAGGCCTGGGCCGACTACCTGTTCATGCGGAAGAACCCGAAGGGCTGGCACCGCGAGCGCTGGATGCATCTGGCCGGCTGCAGGCGCTGGTTCTACGTCGTCCGCCACACCATTACGCATAAGATCGCCACGGCCTACAAGGTCGGCGACGCGCATCCGGACCTGCCCGCATGAGCCAGGATTTCCGCCTGGCCCAGGGCGGCCGCATCGACCGGGAGAAGCCGCTCCGCTTCCTCTTCGACGGTCATGCCTATGAGGGCTTCGCCGGCGACACGCTGGCGTCCGCGATGCTCGCCAACGGCATCCACCTGGTCTCGCGCAGCTTCAAGTATCACCGCCCGCGCGGCATCTACGGCCTCGGCGTCGAGGAGCCGAACGCGCTGGTCGAGACCGGCATCGGCGCCGGCATCGAGCCCAACGCGCGCGCGACCACGGTCGAGCTCGCCGACGGCCTGATCGCCAACAGCCAGAACCGCTGGCCGTCGCTACGCTTCGATCTCGGCGCCGTAGCCGATCTCGCCTCGCCGCTGCTCTCGGCCGGCTTCTACTACAAGACCTTCATGAGCCCGGCCGGCGGCTGGAAGATCTACGAGTGGTTGATCCGCCGCGCCGCCGGCGTCGGCCACGCACCGGAGCTGCCCGACCCCGACCGCTACGAGCACAGCTACGCCCATGCCGACGTGCTGGTGGTGGGCGCCGGGCCGGCCGGCCTCGCCGCCGCGCTCGCCGCCGGACGCGCCGGTGCCCGCGTGATGCTGGTCGACGACCAGGTCGAGCCGGGCGGACAGCTGCTCAACACGCCCTACGCCATCAACGGCCGGCCGGCGCCGGAATGGGTCGCCGAGGCGACGGCCGAGCTCGACCGCCTGCCCGACGTCCGGCGCCTCGCGCGCACCTTGGCGCTCGGCGTCTACGACCACGGCTATGTCGCCTGCGTCGAGCGCGCGATTCCGGTGTCGCAGGGCCGCGTCCGCTGGCGCGAGCGCCTGTGGAGGGTGCGGGCGAAGGAGATCGTGGTCGCGACCGGCGCCATCGAGCGCGCGATCATCTTCGACGGCAACGACCGGCCGGGCACCATGCTGGCTTCGGCCGCGCGCGCCTATGCCGTCCGCTACGGCGTCGCCGCCGGACAGCGCGCCGTGGTCTTCGCCAACAACGACGACGCCTACCGCACCGCCCTCGATCTTGCGAATGCCGGCGTCGAGGTCGCGGCGGTCGTCGATCTCCGCCACGACCTCTCCGGCGCGCTCCCGGGGATGGCGCGCGAGCGCGGGCTCCGCGTGCTGGCCGGCCACGGCATCGTCGGCGGCCGCGGGCGCACCCGCATCAAGGCGGTGGAAGCCGCCCCCGTCGACGATCCGTCGAACCGCCAGGTCATCGAATGCGACCTGCTCGCCGTCTCCGGCGGCTGGAACCCGGCGCTGCATCTCTACGCCCATGCCGGCGGCAAGGCCGCCTATGACTCTGGGTTGGCCGCCTTCGTTCCCGGTGCGCCGGCCGAGCGGATGACCATCGCTGGTGCGGCCGCCGGCCGCTTCCAGCTCGCCGACTGTCTCGCCGACGGCGCCCGCCTCGGCGCCGAGGCGGCGCGCCGCGCCGGCTTCAGCGCCGGCCCCGCCCTGGTCCTCGATGCACCGGAGCCCGAGCCTGACAGCCGCATCGGCCCGGTCGCGAGCCCGAGCCGCGGGGGAAAGCGCTTCGTCGATCTGCACAACGACGTGACCGAGGCGGATCTCCGCCTCGCCGTCACCGAGGGCTATCGCTCGGTCGAGCACGCCAAGCGCTACACCACCTGGGGCATGGGGCCGGACCAGGGCAAGACCGGCAACATTCTCGGCCTCAACGTGCTCTCCGACGCGCTGGGCCAGCCGGTGCCGCAGGTCGGCACCACCACCTTCCGCCCGCCCTATCATCCCGTCAGCTTCGGCGCGCTCGCCGGCCGCGAGACCGGCGACCTGGTGGTGCCGACGCGGAAGACGCCGATGGATTCCTGGCACGCCGAGGCCGGTGCCTTGTTCGAGCCGGTCGGCCAGTGGCGCCGGGCCAAGGCCTATCCGAAGCCGGGCGAAAGCCTGCATGCCGCGGCCGACCGCGAGGTGCGTGCCGCCCGCGAAGGCGTCGGCCTGTTCGACGCCTCGACGCTCGGCAAGATCGATATGAGCGGCCCCGGCGCCGAGACGCTGATCGAGCGCGTCTACTGCAACAACTTCGCCTCGCTCAAGCCCGGTCATGCCCGCTACGGCCTAATGCTGGGCGAGGACGGGATGGTGAAGGACGACGGCGTCACCGCCCGCCTCGGCCCCGACCATTTCCACATGACCACCACCACCGGCGGGGCAGCCGGCGTCTATGTCTGGATCGAGGACTGGCTGCAGACCGAGTGGCTCGACCTCGAGGTGTTCCTCACCTCGGTCACCGAGCAATGGGCGGTCGCCACCCTCTCCGGCCCGAAGGCACGCCAGGTGCTGGGGCCGCTGACCGATGTCGACCTCTCGGCCGCCGCCTTCCCGTTCATGAGCTTCCGCGAGGGCCGCGTCGCCGGCATGCCGGCGCGGATCTTCCGGGTCAGCTTCTCAGGCGATCTCTCCTACGAGATCAATGTGCCGGCCCGTCACGGCCTCGCGCTCTGGCAGGCGCTGATGGAATCCGGCCGGCCGCACGGCATCACGCCCTACGGCACCGAGGCCCTCCACATCCTCCGGGCCGAGAAGGGCTACATCGTCGTCGGCCACGAGACCGACGGCACGATCACCCCGGCCGATCTCGGCATGGAGGCGATGGTGTCCAAGAAGAAGGACTTCCTCGGCCGCCGCTCGCTCGTCCGTTCGGGCATGAGCGGGCCGGGGCGGAAGCACCTGGTCGGCCTGATGACCAAGGACCCGGCCCGCGTGCTGCCGATGGGCGCCCAGATCCTGGAGCGGCCGAGCGAGGCCCGGCCGGTGCCGATGATCGGCCATGTCACCTCCAGCTATCACAGCCCGACGATGAAACGCGGCATCGCCATGGCTCTGGTCAAGAACGGCCGCGCGCGGATGGGCGACACCGTCTACCTGCCGCTGCTCGACGGCCCGACGGTCGCGGCCGAGGTGGTGAAGCCCGTCTTCTACGATCCGGAGGGCGCCCGCCGTGACGGTTGAGTGCGCCCCCCTCGACAACGTCGTCCGCCCGGGCGAGACCAACGGCCCGTCCGGCATCGCGCTGACCGACCGGCGCTTCGTCGGCCAGGTGAACCTTCGGGTGCGGGGCAGCGGCCTCACCGCCGCCGGCCACGCGCTGGGATACGCGCTCCCGATGGCCGCCAACACCACCGCCGGCGACGCGACGTCGCGTGCCTGCTGGCTCGGGCCGGACGAATGGCTGATCGTCTGCGACGACGGCAAGCAGGCGGAGCTGATCCAGCAGCTCTCGGCGGCGCTCGCCATCGATCCGAACGCCGTGACCGACGTCACCGACGCCCGCGCCGTGCTGCGCATCGCCGGCGCCTGCGCTCGGCCGGTGCTGGCCAAGGGGTGCACCCTCGACCTGCACCCGCGCGTCTTCGGCGCCGACCGCGTCGCGCAAAGCCTGATCGCCCGGGCACAGGTGATGATCCTGCCGATCGAAGGCGGCGGCTACGATCTCTTCGTCGCCCGCAGCTTCGCCGGATATCTCTGGGACTGGCTGCTGGACGCCGGCGCCGAATACGGGATCAGGGTCGAGGGCTGACGAAAGCCGCTTGACTTTGACGCTACGTCAACGCCGACAGTCCGTATCCGAGAGCAACGGACGGATGGGCAGGCGATGTTCAGGATCGGCGAGTTTTCCACGATCGCGCGGGTGTCCGGGCGCCTGCTCCGCTACTACGACAGCATCGGCCTCTTGAGCCCGCAGCACGTCGATGCCGCGACCGGGTACCGGTACTACACCGCCGGCCAGCTCGAGCGGCTCAACCGCATCCTCGCCCTCAAGGATCTCGGTCTTTCGCTCGACCAGGTCGCCCGCATGGTCGACGGCAATGTCTCGACCGGCGAGATCCGCGGCATGCTGATGCTGAAGAAGGCGGAGCTCGAGCGGACGCTGAGCGAGGAGGCCGACCGGCTGGCCCGCGTCGAATCCCGCCTCCAGCAGATCGACGAGCAGGGATCTCTCGGCGAGTACGACATCGTGGTGAAAGCCGCTGCGGCGCGGCCCTTCCTGTCGTTGCGCCGGACCTTCGCCGGCATGGGCGATGCGGTCGCGATGCTGAAAGAAGTCATCCGCGCCATGACGACGCAGGTGCCCCCGGCCGTCCGCGACAAGATGGTCGTCGTCGCCTATTCCGACTTCGAGGACGAGGATCTCGACCTCGAGATCGGCTTCGGCCTCACCCGCTCGACCAACCGGAAGGTCGCGCTCGCCGGCGGCGACGAGATGACGCTGGGCGAGCTGCCGGCGGTCGAGACCCTGGCGACCCTGGTCCGCAGCGGCCCGATCCAGCAGGCGCATATCGGCTTCGGCGCCCTCGGCCTGTGGATGGAGGCGAACCGCTACCGGATCTCCGGTCCGTCGCGCGAGGTCTTCCTTGAACCACCCTTCAGCGGCCCCCGACCGGAGCATGTCGTCATGGAAATCCAATTCCCGGTGAGCCGGGCTGCCTGAAGCCGGGCGGGCGCCCCGCGCCAGCCCTTCCCTTCAACCAGATCGTCGGAACGTGGAAGCGAGGCGCTTCCCGCGATGGGCGACGTCGTCCCCGAAACCAAGGAGAGTGAAATGCTGAAGATCTATGGCGTGCCGATTTCGGTCCACACCCGCAAGGTCGTGGTCGCGGCGATCGAGAAACGGATTCCCTATCAGAACGAACCGGTGATCCCGTTCAATCCACCCGCGGGCTGGGCCGAGCTCAGCCCGACCGGCAAGATCCCGGTGATGGCCGATGGCGACTTCGTGCTCCAGGACTCCTCGGTGATCTGCACCTACCTGGAGCGGACATACCCGGCCCATCCGCTCTATCCGCAAGGGACCCGCGACCACGTCCGCGCCCTCTGGTTCGAGGAGTATGCCGACGGCACGGTGTTTCGCGAGATCATCCACGGCCTCTTCTTCCAGAAGATTATCCGACCCAACATCCTGAAACTGGCGACCGATGCCGGCGTGATCGACGGCATTCTGGACAAGGCGGTGCCGACGGTCTTCGGCTATCTGGAACGCTCGCTGACGGGCGACCACCTGGCGGGCGATCGGTTCGGCATTGCCGACGTGGCGACGATGTCGAACCTGATCAACTTCCATTACCTGGGATACCAGATCGACCCGGATTTCTATCCGAAGCTGGCGGTCTATTTCGAGGCACAGCTCCGCCATCCCTCGATCCGGACCGCGCTCGCCGCCGAACAGACGGTCGCGGCGAGCATGGGCCTCGACCAGGCCTTCGCCCGCGATCTCGCCGCGGCCTGATCGATCGACGGAGCGGTGTCAGCGGTCCGAGGGCGGTGCCACCTCGACACCGATGACACCGCTCCGCTCGATCGCGGTCTTGAGGAACCCGGATGCCCGGACCTCGTCGATGAAGCGGTTGAAGGTGATCAGCACCGAGGGCTTGCCCTTGGCCACGCTGATCGTCTGCGGCACGCCGTAGAGATTATCCGGCAGAACGCGGTTGCCCCGCATGTCCCTGACCGCGGGGGCGAGCCGCCGGCGGTTGGCGCCGAAGGCGTCGATCTCGCCGGCGGCCAGTATATGACGGCCCTCGACGAAGCCGTCGTCGGGACATTCGACGAACGTCGCCTTGGAGAGCGCGCGCTTGAGGTAGGGGCCGATCGAATCCGAGCGGCCGGCGCCAATGCGCCTGCCATTCACGTCGATGTCGGCGACCGAGCGGGCCGCCCAGAGCCTGATCGCGCGGGCCCAGGTGATGATCCTGCCGATCGAAGGCGGCGGCTACGATCTCTTCGTCGCCCGCAGCTTCGCCGGATATCTCTGGGACTGGCTGCTGGACGCCGGCGCCGAATACGGGATCAGGGTCGAGGCCGGCTGAGCCCGGCTGCGCCCTCGACCCAACTGGCCAGAGACGCCGATCGATCGTCACGTCGAAGTGCGGTCGCGTGCTCCGAGGTCGGCCATCCGCCATGCGAAGAAGGCAATGGCGATCCAGACGAGGCTGCGAAACGCCATGGCGATGACGGTGCGCATCTCGTAGGCGCCGCCCGAGGCGACGTGGATGCCGAATGCCAGAAACACCAAGACCGTAGCGGTTGCGATCAACGCCGACAGCCAAGCGGACCATCGCGACCGCATCAGCAGTCCGAAACCTGCGGCGACGTAAGCGAAACCCGCGCCGAAATTGAACCACAAGACAAAGGGCACCGCGGCGCCGACCGCTGCACGTGCGGCCTCGTCGCCAAAAAGCGCGCGCCCGCCGGAAACGATCGTCAGTGCGCCAAATACCAGCGCGACGATGGCGACGACGATACGGACTCTCGATCCCGTCGACATTCAGCCTCTCCCCGGATGGATGCCGCTCTCACTCGCTCTCTCTGATCGCCGCCATGCCGAGGCCCGCGGCGATCAGGAAGGAGCCGGCGATGCGGTCGGTCCATCTGGCGAAGCGCGGGTTGCGGGCGAAGCGGCCGAGCCGTCCAGCGAGCCCACCATAGGCGAGCAGCACGCCGAGCTCGATGACGACGCTGGTGACGGCGAGGATCGCCACCTGCATCCCGACATCGCCGGCCGGGTCGATGAACTGCGGCAGGAGGGCGACGAAGTAGAACAGGGTCTTCGGATCGGCGAGCTTCATCACCAGCCCGGCGCGGAAGATGCCGAGGCGGTTTGCAGCCTTGGGGCCGGCGCCGACGGACAGGCTCGGGTGGCTGCCGAGGAAGGTCTGTAGACCGATCCAGACGAGATAGGCGACTCCGATCCAGCGGACCAGGAAGAAGACATCGTGCGAGGCGAGGATCAGAGAGCCGATGCCGACGACCGAGAGCGCAAAGTAGACGGCGTTGGCACCGAGGATGCCGAGGCTCGCCCACGTCGCCGACGACGCGCCGCGGGCCATGCCGACCGAGACCACCATCAGCACGGCGGGGCCGGGGGCGACGCAGAGCAGCGTCTCGGCGACGACGAAGACCAGCCAGGCGTTCGGATCCATATTTCCTCTCGCGCTGACAGGCGCAGAACATCGCGCGGGAAGGCCAATGTAGAACCCTACGCGCAGGTGCCCGACGGGGCAATTGAACTCGCGCATGGACCCGGTCACCCGGCACGATTGACGCCGCTCCGGCCCTTCGGCATGACTCTGCCCCGATTCGTGGGATCAGGAGCAGAAGCGTGAAGAAAGCAGAGACGATCGCGACCGACGGCTGGCGTGCGGCGTTGCAGAGTTGGCTCGATTCCCCGCCCGTCAGCCGGACGATCACCGGCCTCATCCTAGTGAATGCGGTGACGCTCGGCCTCGAGACGTCCGAGACCGTGCACCAAGCCGCGGGCGGCGTGATCCGCGTTCTCGACGCCGCCATCCTCGCCGTCTTCGTCGCCGAGCTGACGGCCAAGCTCGCCGCGTTCGGGCTCCGGTTCTTCCGCAGCGGCTGGAACATCTTCGATTTGCTCGTCGTCGGCATTGCGCTGGCCCCAGTCGGCGAAGCGCTTTCTGTGCTTCGTGCACTTCGGGTGCTGCGCCTGCTCCGCCTGGTGTCGATCGTTCCGGATCTGAGGCGGGTGGTCGAAGCCCTGCTTCGCTCGCTGCCCGGGCTCGGAGCCATCGCCGGCCTGCTGATCCTGATCTTCTACGTCTTCGCCGTGATGGCGACGATGATGTTCGGCGATAAGCACGAGGAAGCGTTCGGCACGCTCGGCCGCTCGCTGTTCACCCTCTTCCAGATCATGACGCTGGAGGGCTGGGCCGACATCGCCCGGAAGATCATGGAGGACATGCCGCTGGCCTGGGCGTTCTTCATACCGTTCATTCTGGTGACGACGCTGACCGTCCTCAATCTGTTCGTCGCCATCATCGTCAACTCGATGCAGTTGCTGCACGATGAGGATCTGAAGCGCGAAACCGTGACCGCCGATCAACAGCTCGTCGAGCTGATCGCCGAGGTCCGGGCGCTCCGCGCCGAGATGGCGCAAGGGCGCTCGCCGTCGACATAAAGAACCCTTCGATCCGACAAGAAAATCGGCGAATGCCGCCGCCCCTTCATGGTAAAGCGTCGGCATGGATTCCGTCACTCAGATGCTCTTCGGGGCCGTGGTCGGGCAGGCCGGGTTCCGCAAGCGGCTCGGCCGGAAGGCGATGGTCGCCGGTGCGGCGATCGCCTTCCTGCCCGACCTCGACGTGATCGCCGGCTGGTCCGGCGGTACCTTTGCGGCCTGGGAGCATCACCGCGGGCTCACGCACTCGCTGTTCTTCGGGCCGGTGGCCGGGCCGCTGCTCGGCTGGATGATCTGGCGCTTCGAACGATGGCGCCGACAGCGACGGGACGGCGCAGCCGCCGACGACGACACGCTCCGGCCCTGGGTCTGGCTCTCGATCCTGGCGCTCTTGACCCATCCCCTGATCGATCTCTTCACCAGCTACGGGACCCAGCTCCTGTGGCCGCTGACGACCACGCGCTTCGCCATCGACTCGATGCCGATCATCGAGCCGGTGTATTCTCTGGCGCTGCTGATCGCAGTCGTCATCGGATCGCTCGCCCGCACGCGACCGACGCTGGCGCAGGACGTGGCGGGCGCGGCCCTGCTGTTCGTCGGCGTCTATACCTGCATCGGCTGGGCGCTGAACGAGCATGTCGTCGGTGTGGCCCGCGCCGATTTCGGCCGGCCGGCGGAGGTCAGCGCCTATCCGCTGCTGTTCCAGCCCTACTACCGCCGGGTCGTCGCCTTCACGCCCGAGGCCGCCTATGTCGGCTACTACACGGTGCTCGCCCCAGGCCCGATCGACTGGCAGAGGTTTCCGATCGAGGCGACCCCGGCCGTCGCCGCCGTCCGCGGCACGCGGGAAGGCGCGCTGTTCGACTGGTTCGCCATGGACAAGGTGCTGTGGCGGCCTCTGCCCGACGGCAGCGGGGGGACGACCGTGGTCGGCACCGACCTCCGCTACGGCATGATGGGCGCGACCAACACCGGCAACTGGGGCCTCCGGGCGCGCGTCGACGGGGCGGGCGCGCCGAGCGGCGCGATCCAGGCCTTCACCGTTCCCCGCGAAGTCAGCGGCGCTGCCTTCCGCCGCTACTGGGCAGCCATCACCGGCGCCGATCGCGAACAGTTGCGAATGGTTCGCAATTAAGCTAGAGTGGGCATATGTACCGCGACAACTCCCTCATCCCGACCGAAGCCGTCCGCCTGGCGGCGCTGGGTGAGCTTGCGCAGGCGCCCCGGCGCTATGCCGACCTCGCGGTCGCCGTCCGCCATTTCGTCCAGCGGCTGGTCGGGCCCTCCCTCGACCTCCTCGGTCCGTCGCTCGAGCTGCTGAAGATCGAGGGCCTGATCGCCCCCGTCGCCGGTCGCGGCTTCGACGACAACGCGCTGCTCGAATTGACGGCGAGCGGGCGCGCGGCGCTGTCCCGCCTGCTGCTGGCGCCGCTCAAGATCCAGGGGAGCGAGCTCAACCGTCTGGTGGTGGCGCTGAAGCTACGCTTCCTTGACCAGCTCTCCGCCGCCGACCGCGCCGACCAGCTCGATCTTCTCGCCGATGCGCTGACCGGCGAACGCGCACGCCTCGCCGATCTCAAGGCAGCCACCGACGCCGCCTCCCCGCTCGGATCGTGGCTCGACCTCGAGCTCCAGCAGATCGACGCCAAAATCGCCTGGTGCGAACGTCTCCGCACCTTGGCCTAAGCCTCAGTAGAGGTGCTGGCCGCCGGTGATGAAGATCTCAGTGCCGGTGACGTAGGCGGAGTCCTCGCTCGCCAGATAGTAGATCGCCTTCGCCACCTCGTCGGGCTGTCCTAAGCGATGGAGCGGGATGCGCGGCAGCATCACCTCGGTCTCCGGCGACAGCATCGCCGTCTCGATCTCGCCCGGCGCCACCGCATTCACGCGGATGCCGAGCTGCGCCATCTCCGCCGCCATCTCGCGGGTGAGACCCGAAAGCGCCGCCTTCGAGGTCGAATAGGCCGAGCCGGCGAAGGGGTGGACGGCGTGGCCGGCGATCGACGTCACGTTGACGATCGCGCCCTTGCCCCGGTGAAGCGCCGCGGCGAAGCCGCGGGCGAGCCTGAGCGGCGCGAAGAAGTTGAGCTCGAAGACCTGGCGCCAGCCCCCCAGGTCGCCGTTGAGGATGCCGAGCCGCTCCTTGAACGGCGTCTTCGGCGACCAGCCGGCATTGTTGATCAGCGCATGGAGCGGGGCGTCGCCGAGCGTCTCGTTGGCCTCGGCGACGAAGCCGGCGAGGCTGTCGGGTTCGGACAGATCGGCGATGATGTGGCGGGTCCAGGCCGGGTCGCGCAGGCAGTCCGGCGGCACGTCCTCGCGCGAGGTCGTCAGGATGCGCCAGCCGCGAGCGGCGAAGAGCCTGGCCGTCGCGTGGCCGATGCCGCGCGAGGCCCCGGTGACGATGGCCGTCGGGCGATCGTCGGCGGCGCTCACCGGCGGATCTCCGGCTCCAACGCGTCGGTCGGGTCCTGGTGGGTCAGGATCTCGGCGCCGGGAAAGGCCTCGAACAGCTTCGCCTCGACCTCGTCGGCGATCACATGGGCCCGGGACAGGGTGAGCCCGGCGTCGAGCACCATGTGCAGCTGGATGAAGATCTTCGGCCCGGAGCTCCGGGTGCGGAGATCGTGGACGGCCAGCACCTCGGGATGGGTCCGGACGATGTCCTGGATGCGCTGGCGCACCGCATCCGGCAGCTCGCGATCCATCAGCATGTCGAGGGCGGACAGCGCGATCTGCGCCGAGCCGACCAGCATGTATCCCGCAATCGCGATGCCGCAGACCGAGTCGATCCAGGCGAGGCCGAGCCATTGGGTCAGCGCCAGCGAGGCCAGCACGCTGCCGTTCATCAGCAGGTCGCCGGCATAGTGCAGCCGGTCGGCGCGGATCGCGACCGAGCCGGAGCGGCGCACGACATAAGCCTGGAACCGGACCAGAGCGAAGGTCGCGACCAGGGAGAAGCTCATGATCCCCATGCCGATCGGCACGTTCGTGATCGCGTGGGCATGGGGATTCAGCAGGTTTCCGGCCGCCTGCAGAACCACGAGCACGCCCGAACCGGCGATGAAGGCGGCCTGGCCGAGGGCGGCCAGCGGCTCGGCCTTGCCATGGCCGAAGCGATGGTCCGCGTCGGCCGGCTCGAGGGCCTGGCGGACGGCAAGGAGGTTGATCACGGAGGCGGCGGCGTCCATCAGCGAGTCGACCAGGCTGGACAACACCGCGACCGAGCCCGTCGCCTGCCAGGCGATCGCCTTGACCAGGGTCAGCAAAATGGCGAGGCCCACCGCCGCATAGGTGGCGAGCCGCATCAGGCGACCGCTCGACCGCAGGGGTGAAGCCGCCTGGATCACGGGAAAAGCCGGCTTGTCGCCCAGCCGTCGGCGGCCCGCCGATAAACCAGGCGATCATGTAGACGGAACGGTTTGTCTTGCCAAAACTCAAGCGCTTCGGGTACCACGCGGAAACCGGACCAATGGGCGGGCCTGGGGATCGTGCCCACCAGGTGCCTCGCCGTCACCTCGGCCACCCGCCGTTCCAGGTGGAAGCGGCTTTCGAGCGGCCGAGACTGGTCGGAGGCCCAGGCGCCGATCTGGCTGCCGCGGGCGCGGCTCGCATAGTAGGCATCGGCCTCGGCCGCGGTGACGGCCTCGACCCGGCCTTCGATCCGGACCTGGCGGCGGAGGGATTTCCAATGGAACAGCAGCGCCGCCTGCGGATTGACCCGAAGCTCTCCGCCCTTGCGGCTCTCGAGGTTGGTGTAGAAGACGAAGCCGGCCGAATCGGCGTCCTTCAGCAGAACCATGCGCGCCGACGGCCGGCCGGCGGCATCGGCGGTCGCCAGCGTCATCGCCGTCGGATCGTTGGGCTCGGCCGCCTTGGCCTCGTCCAGCCAGTGCTTGAAGAGCAGGATCGGGTCGGTATCGTCCGTATCAGTCATGAAGCCGCCTGGAGGTGTGATCCGCGCCACTTTATTGCCACCTTCCTTTCTATAATATCCTCAACTGGGAACGGCCAATGATCAGCGCCGTTCAGGCACAACGAATGGAACTTGAGGTCCGTATCATGAAAACCAAGCTCGTCGCCCTGGCGCTGGTCGCCGTGACCCTCGGCGCCTGCTCCCCCGATGCGGGCACGAAGCAGAATGTCGGAACCGTCGCCGGCGCCATCGGCGGCGCCGCCCTCGGCAGCCAGTTCGGGCGCGGGACCGGCAACGTCGCGGCGATCGCCGCCGGCACGCTGCTCGGCGCCTTCCTCGGCAGCGAGGTCGGCAAGAGCCTCGATGCCGCCGATCGCGCCCAGATCGACCGCGCCAGCACCCGCGCCTATTCGGCGCCGGTCGGCGAGCGGATCACCTGGAACAACCCGCAGTCCGGCAACTCGGGCTATGTCGTCCCGACGAGGGAAGGCACCTCGGCCTCGGGCGCCTATTGCCGCGAGTTCCAGAACACCGTCGTCGTCGGCGGCCGCCAGGAGCAGGCCTACGGCACCGCGTGCCGCCAGCCCGACGGGTCCTGGAAAGTCGTTCAGTAACCCCTATATACCCCACGCCTCGGACGGAAATATCCGAGGCGTGGCGGGCTCTTGCGGTATGATGCAGGTCCGCCGGAACAACGGACCTAGATGCGCGATCCCTACCAGACCCTCGGCGTCACCCGCAGTGCGAGCCAGGACGAGATCAAGGCGGCCTACCGCCGGCTCGCCAAGAAGTTCCACCCGGACCTGAACCCCGGCAAACCCGAGGTCGAGCGCCAGTTCAAGGAAGTCAGCTCCGCCTACGACATCGTCGGCGACGCCGACAAGCGTGCCCGATTCGACAAGGGCGAGATCGACGCCTCCGGCAACGAGCAGCGGAGCGCCGGCGGTGGCGGCTTCTGGCGGAATGCCCGCTCGGGCGCGCGCGCCAATGCCAACAATTCCGGGGCCGACCCCTTCGCCGGCAGCCCCTTCGGCGCCGGCGACGACATCTTCGACGAGTTCATCCGCCAGGCGACCAAGGGGGCGGCCGGCGGGCGCAAGCGTTCCGCCCATCGTCCCGAACGCGGCGGCGACGTGACGTACCAGCTCAAGCTCGATTTCCTCGAGGCCGCCACCGGCATCAAGAAGCGGGTGACCTTCCCCGACGGCAAGGCCATCGACATCACCATCGCGCCGGGGACCGAGGACAGCGCCAAGCTCCGCCTCAAGGGCCAGGGGCGACCCGGCGCCGGCGGTGCCGAGGCGGGCGACGCCTATGTCGAGATCCAGGTGGCGCCGCATGCCTTTTTCGAGCGGAAGGGCAGCGACATCTATCTCGACCTGCCGGTGACCCTCGGCGAAGCCGTCGTCGGCGCGGCGATCACGGTGCCCACCATCGACGGCAAGGTGACGCTCAGGGTGCCGGAGAACTCCAACGCCGGAACCACGCTCCGCCTCAAGGGCAAGGGCATTGCCGATTCGAAGACCGGCGTCCGCGGCGACCAGTATGTGCGCATCCGCATCGCGCTCCCCGACGAGCCGGACCGCGAGCTCGAGCGGTTCCTGGAGAAATGGAAGCCGAAGGCCTACCACCCCCGCAAGAAGGCGGGCCTGGAGACGCAATAGCCCCTATCCCTGTAGGGCAAACCCTGGTGTATGGTCGGCGGCGCCAGGGCCGAATCCAAGCGACACCGAGAACGAGGACCGAATGACGTCTCAACCGGCAGCCGCCGCAGGCCTGATGGCGGGCAAGCGCGGCCTGATCATGGGCGTCGCCAACGATCGCTCGCTCGCCTGGGGCATCGCCAAGGCGGTTGCGGACCAGGGCGCGGAGCTCGCCTTCACCTTCCAGGGCGAGGCGCTGCAGAAGCGGGTCGAGCCGCTGGCCGCCTCGGTCGGCTCCAAGATCGTGCTGCCCTGCGACGTCACCGACGAAGCGAGCATGGACGCTGTCTTCAAGACGCTCGGCGACAAGTGGGGCAGGCTCGACTTCCTGGTCCACGCCATCGCCTTCTCCGACAAGGAGGAGCTGAAGGGCAAATACGTCGCCACCAGCCGGAAGAACTTCCTGCAGACGCTCGACGTCTCCTGCTACTCCTTCACTGCCTGCGCCCGGCACGCATCCGCGCTGATGACCGAGGGCGGCAGCCTGGTCACCCTCACCTATTACGGCGCCGAGCGGGTGATGCCGCACTACAACGTCATGGGCGTCGCCAAGGCGGCGCTGGAGGCGAGCGTGCGCTACCTCGCCGTCGATCTCGGCGGCCAGAACATCCGCGTCAACGCCATCTCGGCGGGACCGGTGAAGACGCTGGCAGCCTCGGGCATCGGCGACTTCCGCTATATCCTGAAGTGGAACCAGTACAACTCGCCCTTGAAGCGCAACACCACGCTGGAGGATGTCGGCGGTGCCGGCGTCTATCTGCTCAGCGATCTTTCCAGCGGCGTCACCGGCGAGACCCATCACGTCGATTCCGGCTATCACGTGGTCGGCATGAAGGCGATCGACGCGCCGGACATCGCCCTCGTCTGAGGGATCGCCAAGATGGCGGGCAACAGCTTCGGCAGCGTCTTCCGCTTCACCACCTGGGGCGAAAGCCACGGGCCGGCGATCGGCTGCGTCGTCGATGGTACGCCGCCGCTGATCCCGCTTTCCGAGGCCGACATCCAGGTCTGGCTCGACAAGCGGAAGCCCGGCCAGTCGCGCTTCACCACCCAGCGGCGCGAGCCCGACCAGGTAAAGATCCTCTCCGGCGTGTTCGAAGGCGTGACCACCGGCACGCCGATCTCGCTGATGATCGAGAACGAGGACGCGCGGTCGAAGGACTACGGCGAGATCAAGGACAAGTTCCGTCCCGGCCACGCCGACTACACCTACTGGAAGAAATACGGCATCCGCGACTATCGCGGCGGCGGACGTTCTTCGGCGCGCGAGACCGCGAGCCGGGTCGCTGCCGGCGCCATCGCCCGCAAGATCCTGGGCGACGGCATCGTCATCCGCGGTGCACTGGTGCAGGTGGGCACGCACCGCATCGACCGGACGCGCTGGGACTGGGAAGAGTGTGCCAAGAACCCCTTCTGGTGCCCCGACCCGGTCGCGGCGCAATCCTGGCACGGCGTGCTCGACGAGGTTCGGAAAGCCGGATCGTCGGTCGGCGCGGTGGTCGAGGTGATCGCGTCCGGCGTGCCCGCCGGCCTCGGCGATCCGATCTACGACAAGCTCGATGCCGACCTCGCCAAGGCGATGATGAGCATCAACGCGGTGAAGGGCGTCGAGATCGGCGCCGGCATGGGCGCGGCCGAGCTCTCCGGCGAATCCAACGCCGACGAGATGCGGATGAAGGACGGCGGCGTCTCGTTCCTCTCCAACCAGGCCGGCGGCATCTTGGGCGGCATCTCGTCCGGCCAGGACGTGGTCGTCCGCTTCGCGGTCAAGCCGACCAGTTCGATCCTCTCGCCTAGGCGCACCGTCGACCTGCACGGACAGGAGACCGAGATCTCGACCAAGGGCCGCCACGACCCCTGCGTCGGCATCCGCGCCGTGCCTGTAGGCGAGGCGATGATGGCGGTGGTGCTGGCCGATCACCTGATGCGCCATCGCGCGCAATGCGGCACGCCCTAGCACGGCCGATCCTGCTTGCCCTGGCCGGGCTGCTGCTGGCGGCCGCCCAGGCTTCGGCCGAGCGTGTTCCAGGCACCCGCTTCGAACGTTTCAGCGCGACCGACGGCCTCGGCCGCGTCATCACCTACTATCTCTCCGACAGCCCGACACCGAAGCCGCTGGCGCTGGTGATCCAGGGCTCGGGCTGCAGCGCGCTCTTTCGCCCGCTCGCCGACGGCGTCCTGAGCGCGGTCGGATATCACAACGTCTTCCGCAGTGTCGCGGACGACCGCTATCGCGTGCTTGCCGTCGAGAAGCCCGGCGCCCGCAGCAGCGCCGAGGCGCCGAGCGCGGGCACGACCGAGGGCTGCCCGCCTGCCTTCCTCGAAGAGCATACCGTCGAGCGCTGGGCCGCGGCGCTAACAGCGGCGCTCTTCGCGGTCCGGAGCCATGCCGGCGTCGTCGGCGAGCGAACGCTCGTGATCGGCCATTCCGAGGGCGGCGTGCTCGCCGCGCGCCTGGCCCGGCTCGATCCCGCGGTCAGCCACGCGGCCCTCCTCGCCTCACCCGGGCCGGATCCGGACGAGGAGCTGATCCTCTGGCGCGAAGGGCGGTCGCGGCCGCGTGCCGAGACCCAGGCGCTCATCGCCCGCATCCGCGCGACGCCGGACAGCACCACGGCGCTTGTCCTCGGCCATCCCCATCGCCGCTGGGCGAGCTTCCTTGTCGCCGATCCCGTCGCCGACCTTCTGGCGTCATCGGCCCGTGTCTTCGCCGCTCAGGGCGACGCCGATAGCAACTGGCCGGTCGCCGCCCATGACGGACTGGTGTCACGGCTTCGCGCCGGCGGCCGCGAGGTGACTGCGCTCCGCCTCCCCGGCGCCGATCATTCGCTGAACCGACCGGGTCAGAAGCCGCCGGAAGGCATGATCGAGGTCTTCCGGGCGATCCGCGACTGGGCCGCGGCATCGTCCTGAACGCCGTGACCGCCGATCTCCTCCATGCCCGGGGCCTCGAGCGCTGGCAGGCCGGCGACCTTCAGGGCGCGCTCGACCTCATCGGCCGTGCCGTCGCCGCGCAGCCTGACGCCGCTGTCTATCGCAACAGCCTCGGCGCCGTGCTTGCCTCGATGGGCGACCCGGTCGCCGGCGCGCGGCTGTTCAGGTCCGCTCTGATGCTGATGCCCGCCGAGGCGGGCACCTGGACAAATCTCGGCCATGCACTCCGCGGGCGCGTACCGGCGATCGAGGTCCAGCTCGCCTATGCCCGTGCCGTCGCCGCCGACCCGACGTCGATGACGGCGCGCGACCTGCTCGCCGGCTTCGTCGCCGAAACCCACAACCTCCGGGGCATCGCGCTCTCGGAACGGAACGAGCTGGCCGGCGCCCTCGCCGCCTTCGATCTCGCGCTCACGGCGAACCCGTTTCATGTCGAGGCGCTGGTCAATGGCGCCTTCATGCGCCAGCGCCTGGGGCGCAACGAGGAGGCGCGCCGGCGCTACATGTGCGCCCTCGCGCTTTCGCCGGCGATGGCGGAGGGCCACAGCAACCTCGCCGGGCTCGACCAGGGCGAGTTCGACCATGGCGGCGCCGTCCGCCGCCATCGCCGCGCGGTCGCGATCAAGCCGGCGCCCTCGCTGCATTCGAGCCTGATCTTCTCGCTCTGCTGCGCCGACACGACCACCAACGAAGCCCTTTTCGCCGAGTGCCGGCGCTGGGAGGCACGTCACGCCCGGCCGGTCTATCCGTCGATCCGCCCGCCGGCGGTCGATCCCACGCCCGACCGGCGGCTTCGCCTCGGCTGGTGCTCGGTCGACTTCAGCAATCATCCGGTCGGGCGCAACGTCGTCGGCCTGTTCGAGCGCCTGGATCCCGCCGCCTTCGCCTCGGTCATCTACGGCGACTACCGCATGCCGGACACGGTCACCGAGCGCTTCCAGCGCAGCGCCGAAGGCTGGCGCGAGACCCACGGGCGCCCGGATGCGGAGATAGCGGAGATGATCCGTGCCGACCGCATCGACATCCTGGTCATGGTCGCCGGCCACACGCTCCACAACCGCATCGGTGTCGCCGCCCACAAGCCCGCGCCGCTCCAGGTCAGCTACCACGACATAACCACCACAGGACTATCAGTTGTCGATGGATGGATCACCGACCAGGTCCTGCATCCGGCATCGACGACAGAGGGCTTCACTGAGGAACTGATCCGGCTACCGTGCTTCTACCTGCACGAGGCCCCGATCGGAGCATCGAAGCTCGCGCCCTCCTCGGCGACGCCGTCACCCGGCGTGACCTTCGGCTCGATGAACAATCCGCAGAAATACAATGCGGCGGTCTTCGCCGCCTGGGCCCGCATTCTCCGCTCGGTGCCGGGTTCGCGGCTTCTGCTGAAATACGTCAACGCCTACGAGTCGCCGCGGCAGCGCCGCCTCGTCCTCGACGCCTTCACCCGGAACGGCGTTCCCGCCGGTCGCCTCCACTTCGCCACCGGCCGCATCGGACAACGCGATCACCTGGAGACGCTGCAGCAGATCGACATCGCGCTCGATCCCTTCCCCTTCAACGGATCGACCACGAGTTTCGAGGCGCTGTGGATGGGCGTGCCCCTGGTGACCCTGGCGGGCGAGCGCTTCCTCGCCCGGGTCGGCGCGTCGTGCCTGACCCAGATCGGCCTGACCGACCTCATCGCCGCCGACGTCGACGGCTATGCGGAGACCGCGGTCGCGCTTGCCAATGATCCTGCCCGGCTGGCCGGGTTGAAACAGACTCTGCGCGCCCGCGTTGCCGCCTCGCCGCTCTGCGATGCGGGTGCGCATGCGCGGGCCTTCGAGGCGGCGATGCGCCGGATCTGGCGCGACTGGTGCCGGCGGACGCCAGGATAGATCAGGGACTGGCGGCCATGTTGCGGAGGGCCATCGCAGGCCGCGCCAACGCCGGCAGCCGACGCCAGGCCCGCTCATGAAAGAAGAAAACGACGGTGTTCACCGCCGGCTCGACCAGCGCGATGCCCGTCGCGATCGCGACCGAGCCGGTGAAGGCGTAGCTCACCCCGAAGCCGACGGCGAAATGCAGCAGGGCGAAGGTGGCGGTCTTGGCGAGGTCTCTGGTCATTTTATGCTCTTGCGACTTATTCTTAATATAAACATGGAGCGACGCGGCCCGATTGTCAAGGACTTGTCTCTGGACAGAGGCGAACATGGTTCCTACATCCGACGAACCTCATGATCCGGAAGGATCCGCCGAATGATGTTGCTGCGCTGGTTGGGCCGTCTCCTCTGGCGGATCGTTTCCGTCCTCCTGGCGGTGGTCGGCGCCGTTGTCGTCGGCTTCGCCGTCATCGTCGGGCTCGCCTTCTTCGTCGTCCCGATCCCGGGCCTGAAGCCGGCCAGCCTGCCGTCGTCGATGGTGCTGACCGTGACGATCGACGGCAAGCTCGGCTCCTCCGATTCAGACAGCCTGGGCCGGGCCCTGCGCAGCCGCAATCTCGGCCTCGAGGATGCGCTCGCCGCCCTCGCCCGCGCGGAGACGGACGGCGCCGTCAAGGGCATCCTGCTCGACCTCAGCCGCGCGAGCCCCGGGCTCGGCGAAGCCCAGGAGCTGCGCGACGCGGTCGTCCGGATGCGGGCCGCAGGCAAGCCGGTCATCGCCTTCGCCGACGGCTTCGGCGAGGGCGGGGGCCTCGGCAGCGGCACCGCCTACTACGTCGCATCCGCCGCCGACCAGGTGTGGATGCAGCCCTCGGGCGACTGGGGCTGGACCGGCGCGTCGCTGGACGGTGTGTTCTTCAAGGATACCTTCGGCAAGCTCGGCCTCGCCGCCGACTTCATCCAGCGCCATGAATACAAAGGGGCCGCGGAGTCGTTCACCCGTTCCTCTTTCTCGGAACCCGTCCGCGAGAACCTCGGCCGCGCCGTCCAGGGATGGTTCCAGCAGATGCTGAAAGGCGTCGCCGACAGCCGCGGCATTCCCGAGGCCACGCTGCGGACGATGGTGGACGGCGCGCCGCTGTCCTCGGGCGAAGCGCTGAGAAGCAAGCTGGTCGACAAGCTGGGTTATCGCAAGGATGCGGCCGACGACGCCGGCACCCGCGACGGCAAGGCCGAGGCGATCTCGCTCGAGCGATACTTCCGGCGACACGGAACGCCCTGGAGCGAGGGCCCGGTCATCGCCATCATCCACGGCGACGGCGAGGTCGTGCGCGCCGAGGGACGCAGCTTCGGCCGGCCGCGCTTCTCCGCCGACCGCGTCGGCAAGGCGCTCGACGAGGCGATCGAGGATCCGGACGTCGTCGCCATCGTGCTCCGCATCGACAGCCCCGGCGGGTCCTATGTCGCTTCCGATGCCATCTTCGACCAGATCCGCCGTGCGCGGAAGGTGAAGCCGGTGATCGCCAGCCTCAAGGACGTGGCGGCCTCGGGCGGCTATTTCGTGGCACTCGCCGCCAGCCGCATCATCGCCTCCCCCGGCACCCTGACCGGCTCGGTCGGCGTCGTCGGCGGCAAGGTGGTGGCGGCCGAGCTGCTGAAGTCCGCCGGCGTCTCGACCGACGCGATCGAGGTCGGCGAGCATGCCGGCATGTGGAAGATGACCCGGCCGTTCACGGACGAAGAGCGCCGCCGCGTCGAGTCGATGTTCGACCGGGCGTATCTCGACTTCACCCAGAAGGTCGGCGAGGCGAGGAAGCTCTCGCCCGAAGAGGTCGACAAGGTAGCGCGCGGCCGGGTGTGGACGGGCGAGGATGCCAGGAAGCTGAAGCTCACCGACGAGGAAGGCGGGTTCCTCGCCGCGATCGCGGCTGCGAAGCAGCTCGCGGGCCTGGCACCGGACGCCAAGGTCACGGTCGACACCTATCCGGAGGCGAAGGCACCCTGGGAGATGCTGCGCGATGCCCTGTTCTCGGGCGACCTGCCCGAGGACATCGAAACGCTGCTCGGCGGCATCCGCTGGCTCACTGCACTCACCCGGCTGGTGCCGGAGGCGGGAGTCCAGCTGCGCTAGCGCGGAGACCCGCGCTCGCTCGCGCGAATCCGAAACCGGGTTCACTATTGCGGAATCGGTGCTAGCGTTTCCGCGCGCCTGTCCTCCCCACCACCTGCGAGCGAGGCCGCCGTGAACGCACACTATTTCGTCCGATCCCTGGCTGTAGCCGCCGCGATTGCGGTGCCCGGCCTCTTTGCCCCAACCGCCGTCGCCCAATCCAATGTGCTGAAGGTCGTGCCGATCGCCGATCTCAAGATCATCGACCCGATCTGGACCTCGACGTCGATCACCCTCAACCACGCCAACATGGTCTACGACACGCTCTTCGCACTGAACGCCAAGCTCGAGGCGAAGCCGCAGATGGTGGACCGCCACACCGTGAGCGCCGATGGGCTCACCTACACCTTCACGCTCCGGCCCGGCCTCAAATGGCATGACGGCACGCCGGTAACCGCCGCAGACTGCGTCGCCTCGGTCAATCGCTGGATGAGCAAGGACAGCCGCGGCGTGCTGGTTCGGGGCTTCACCGCCTCGGTCACCGCGGACAATGCGACGACCTTCACCTGGAAGCTGAAGGAGCCCTTCGGCCAGCTTCCCGCCAGCCTCGCCAAGATCGCCTCATACTCCGCCTACATGCTGCCCGAGCGGCTGGCGAAGACCGATGTCGGCACGCAGATCATCGACGCCACCGGCTCCGGCGCCTATCGCTTCGACAAGGAGCAGTGGGTTCCCGGCAGCAAGGCCGGCTACAAGAAGTTCACCGACTACGTGCCGCGCACCGATCCGACCGACATGGCTGCCGGCGCCAGGCTTGCCAAGGTCGACGAGGTGCAGTGGATCTACCTGCCCGATCCGGCGGTCGCGACCGCTGCACTCGCCCGCGGCGAGGTCGACTTCATCGACCAGCCGAAGCCGGACCTGCTGCCGATCATGCGCCAGAACCCGGATATCGTGGTGAAGGTCAACGACCCGCTGGGCTCGATGTTCATCATTCGCCCGAACCATCTGCACCCGCCGTTCAACAACGTGAAGGCGCGCGAGGCGCTGGTCGCGCTCACCGACCAGACCGAATACATGCAGGCTGTCGGCGGCGATCCGGAGCTGTACCGTACCTGCGATTCCTTCCTGTTCTGCGGCACGCCCAGCTATTCCAACAGCGGCCGGATCAAGGCGAACACGAAGCCGGACCTGGAGAAGGCGAAGCGGCTGTTCGCTGAAGCCGGCTACAAGGGCGAGCCGGTCGTGGTGCTGAACCCCGCCGACACCGTGTACTCGCCGGCAGCCCTGCTGACCGCGCAGAACCTGAAGAAGGCCGGGATCAACGTCACCATCGACACGATGGACCCGGGCACGCATTCGCAGCGCCGCGAGAGCAAGGCGGTGCCGGGATCCGGCGGCTGGAGCCTGATCGCATCCTACTGGGAAGGCACGCTGATCAACCCGATCGACTATCCGGTGATCAACGGCACCTGCGAGGGCAAGTCGTGGGTCGGCTGGCCCTGCTATCCGGAGATCGAGCGGCTGCGCCTGGCATGGGCCAAGGAGGCCGATCCGGCGAAGCAGAAGCAGATCCTGGACGAGCTCCACGTCCAGATCGCCGACAACGTGCTGATGGTGACGCTGGGTCAGCGTGCGACGCTGGTGGCGCATCGCAAGAACGTGCAGGGCGTCATCCCGTCCCCGGTGCTCCTGCTCTGGAACATCTCGAAGAACTGAGCCTGACATGACCCTCCACGCCTGACGGCGTGGAGGGTCTCACCGGCCGGAAGAGGGTCAGCATGTTCGATCTCGTGATCGCCGGCGGCACCATCGTCGATGGCACCGGCAAGTCCGGCTATCCGGGCGACGTCGGCATCGCCGGTGAGAAGATCACCGCGGTCGGGGATCTCTCGAAAGCCGAGGCGAAGCGACGGATCGATGCCACCGGCCTCACCGTCTCGCCGGGATTCATCGACACGCATACCCATGCCGAGGGCGCGCTGCTGGTCGACCCGCAGCATGCCAACGGCATCCGCCAGGGCATCACCACCGAATTCCTCGGCATCGACGGCATGTCGTACGCGCCGCTCTCCAGCTACAACTTCAAGACCTACCGCCATTGGCTGGGCGGTCTTCTCGGCGATCCGCCGGAAGACCTCGACATGAACAGCGTCGCCGCCTTCCGCAGCCACTATCACCGCAAGGTCGCGGTCAATACGGCCTACTTCGTGCCCAACGCCACCGTGCGCCTGCAGGCACTGGGATTCACCGACGCACCCCTGACCGGCGACGCGCTTAAGACGGCGAAGCGGCTGACGCGGGAAGGACTGGAGCAAGGGGCGGTCGGCCTCACCACCGGCGGCAAATACTATCCCGGCCCCTGGGCCGATACCGAGGAGCTGGTCGAGCTCTGCAAGATCGTGCGCGAGGCCGGCAAGGTCTACATGTGCGAGCCGCGCAAGAACTCGGTCACCCGCGCCTATGGCGGCGGCGGCGTGGTCGAAGGCACGGAGATCGCGCGGCGCACCGGCGTCAAGCTGCACTTCGCGCATTACCGGACCCAGCCGGAGTCGGCGGGGCGGATCAACATGATCATGGATCCGATCGACGCCATGCGGACGGCGGAGACCGACATCACCTTCGACATCTATCCCTACCCCTCCGGAAGCTCGATCGCCATCAGCCTGCTGCCGGCCTTCGCCCAGGAGGGCGGGCCGCAGGCGATCCTGCAGCGCCTCAAGGACCCGGCCGAACAGAAGAAGATCGTGGCTTACCTCGACCATGACGAGAAGGCGATGCTGGCCACCATCGTCTTCGCCTACCTGCCCTACGCCCCGCAGATGGAGGGACAGCGGCTGCTGGACGTCGCGGAGAAACGCGGACGCTCGCCCGGCGAGGCGCTCTGCGAGATCCTGCTGGAGCAGAACCTCAAGGTCGGCCATGTCGGCGCGCCGCCGAAGAGCGATGCAATCCGCCGGCAGATGGACCGGGACTTCATGGAACTCCTGGCCCGTCCCGACTACATGGCCTGCAGCGACATCACGCCGGCAGGCACTTTCCCGCATCCGCGCAGCTACGGCGCCTTCCCACGATTTCTCGGCCGCCTCCGCCGCGACATCGGCGGGCTCAGCCTGGAAGCGATGGTACACCGGATGACCGACCGCCCGGCGCGGCGCTTCGGCCTCACGGGGCGCGGCCGCATCGAGAAGGGCTGCTTCGCCGACATCACCGTGTTCGACGCCGCCACCATCAACGACACCTCGACCTACGAAGACCCGCGCCGCTTCCCGACCGGCATCCCCTACGTGATCGTGAACGGCGGCATCGCCGTCGACAACGAGCGTTGCACCGGCGTTTTCGCCGGCCAAGCGGTGCCCTAGCGGCACTTCATTCGCGTCCCGTCCCCAAGGGCCCGCGTCTTCCGGGCCGCTCGCGCGTTTCTCCGGTTCACTCCGGGAGACCATCGTCACGGACAAGGATCGGATCGCCGGCTCGGCGAAGCAGCTGAAGGGCTCCGTCAAGAAATCCATCGGCGGGGTCAAGGACGCGGTCAGAGACGCGTTCAAGAAATAGCCGCCATGAGCACCGTTCTCATCATCATGCTGATCGTCCTGCTGCTCGGCGGCGGTGGCGGCTGCTACGCCCATGGCCGCTACGGCAGAGGCGGCCTCGGCGGCGTCCTTGGCCTGGTTCTCATCGTCGTCCTGATCGTCTGGCCTATGGGCGGCAGGGTCTAGTTGAGCGACGAGCTAGTTGTGGAGCC
>CAMBVS010000005.1 GCA_945871425.1 Rhizobium sp. Q54
GCCGAACGTGTACATCTCCTTGGACACGACGTCGGTCGCCTCGCCGATGCCGCGGGCGAACAACTCGGTGAATTCAAAGATCGGCGTGGCCATCTCGCGATAGCCGTAGAGACGCGCCACGTCGCGCGCCGTGTCGACGACATGGGCGAAGCGCCGGTACTCGTCGGGGAGGAGGTCGTGCGTGCCGCGCACGGGCTGCAGTTTGCTCACGGGAGAACGCCTTGAAAGATCGTCGACAGAAAGGGACCGAACGCCGCTATTCCGCGGCGGTACGATGTCGCTCGGCTTCGGCCGGAGTCTTGTCGGTCTTGAGGGCGGCCTCGATCTCGGCCGCCTTGTTCTCGATCAACTCGACCAGATGGTCGACGACGTCGGCGTCCTTCAGCCGATGGTGCGGCACGCCGGCGATGTAGACCTGGTGGGTGTTGGCGCCGCCGCCGGTGAAGCCGATGTCGGTCTCGCGCGCCTCACCCGGGCCATTGACCACGCAGCCGATGACCGAGACGGTCATCGGCGTGGTGATGTGGGAGAGCCGCTCCTCCAGCACCTCGACGGTCTTGATCACGTCGAACTGCTGGCGCGCGCAGGAGGGACACGCGATCACGGTGACACCGCGCCGGCGCAGCCCCAGCGACTTCAGCATGTCGAAGCCGACCTTCACCTCCTCGACCGGATCGGCCGAGAGCGAGACCCGGAGCGTGTCGCCGATGCCACCCCAGAGCAGCATGCCGAGCCCGATCGAGGACTTGACCGTGCCCATGCGAAGCCCACCGGCCTCGGTAACGCCGATGTGCAACGGGTAGTCGCAGGCCTCGGCCAACCCCTGATACGCGGCGACCGCAAGGAAGACGTCGGAGGCCTTTACGCTGATCTTGAAGTCGCGGAAGTCGTGATCTTCGAGGATGCGCGCATGATTCATCGCGCTCTCGACCATCGCCTCCGGGCACGGCTCACCGTACCTCTCGAGCAGGTCCCGCTCGAGCGAGCCGGCGTTGACGCCGATCCGCATCGAGCAGCCATGGTCCTTGGCTGCCTTCACCACCTCGCGCACCCGGTCGGCGGAGCCGATGTTGCCCGGGTTGATGCGAAGGCAGGCAGCGCCTGCTTCGGCCGCCTCGATGGCGCGCTTGTAGTGGAAGTGGATGTCGGCGACGACGGGAATGCGGGCCGCCTTGACGATCGCGCCGAGTGCTGCGGTCGAGTCCTCGTCCGGGCAGCTGACCCGCACGATGTCGCAGCCGACCTCCTCGACCCGCCGGATCTGCTCGATCGTCGCCTTGGCATCCGCCGTGGGCGTGTTGGTCATGGTCTGCACGCTGATCGGCGCGCCGTCGCCGACGGGCACGGATCCCACCATCACCCGCCGGCTCTTCCGGCGATGGACGTCGCGATAGGGACGAACGCTCATGAGGCCTCCACGTCGGGCCTTATATCAGATGGGAGGCGACGCGGAGAAATCGACGGAACGGCCGCGCGGCTCGCGCTCAGGGCCGGCCGAGGGCGGTCCCGGCCTTCAGCTTGTCGGCATCGAGGGCGACGTTGCGCCGAACCTGCCCGAGGGCACCGAGCGAGGGCACGGCCTCGCCATCCACCAGGATGTCGAGCCCGCCGGCGTTGCCGGTCATCAGGGTCAGGCCGTTGCGATCCGGCACCTTGAGGATGTCGCCGGGCTTGAGAATACGCGTCATCACCGGCGCGTTGGCGCCGTCACGCACCTGCACCCAGTTCTCCTCGCGCGCACGGAGCAGGATCCGGCCGGCCCCGGCATCGGCCTGGGCGGACTGGACGGGCAATGCCGCGGACGGGGCGGATGGCGATGATGCGGCCACGTCGCGCGGCGGTGCCTGCGAGACGGGTGCCGGCGCAGCCGGTTGGGCGAGTTCGGGGGCCGGGCGGGCGCCTTCGTCGTCTTCCACCGTCTCGGCGTTTTCGGCATCGTCGGCCGGGCGCGCATCGGGAAGTGCTGCGATCGGCGCGGGCGACGCCGGCTGCGCCATGATCTGCGGGACGGGCGGAGCGACCGGCACGGGGGGCGCGGCCGCGGAGGCGACGCCCGGACCGGCCGAGGCTTCGCCCCGCGGCAGGCGGACGATCACCGCCTCGCTGGCCTGCGCCACCGCATCGACCAGCCGTTGCAGCCGGTCGGGCACCTCAGCCACGATCTCGGGCAGGCGCCGGTCGTCGGCCGACATCACCCACCAGCCGCCGTAGAGCACGACGGCCCCGACCAGCGAGACGAACAGCAGCGCGCCGCCGGGCACGCGGCCTTCGGGCGGCGGCGGCGGCGGCAGCAGATGGGCATGGTCGAGGGTGACGGCCTCGGCCTTGAAGCGCTCGATCGCGACCGCCGAATCGAGGCCGAGGAAGTTCGAATAGGTTCTGACGAAGCCGATCGCATAGACGCGGCCGGGCAGGCGGCCGTGATCGCCTTCTTCGAGGGCCGCAAGGTACTCCGGACGGATGCGGAGCGTGTGGGCAGCCTGGGCGAGGTCGAGGCCCTGGGCGAGGCGGGCGCGCTTGAGGGCGCGGCCAAGCCCGCTCGGCTCGCTGCTGCCTTCAGGACCACGCACCTGCTCCGGTTGAGCGTTGGTCATTCCACCTACTGACCGGCTCCAGTCGAAACGTCGGTTGTTTCGCTAAAATCCTGTATAGCCGACGCTTAACAAAGTAACCGAAAAGCCGAATTAACACAACCGACTAGATCGCGATCCCGTGATCGGCCGCGTAAGCTCTTAATTTCTCTCGGACGCTGCGGTCGGGCGCGTCGATCAACCGGGAGAGGTAAGAGGAAAGCGGCCCGACCTCGAGGCTGCGAATCATCGCCTTGACCGGAGGCAGGGCCCCCGCGGTCATCGACAGGGAGGAAAATCCGAGGCCGATCAAGGTCATGGCTTCGAGCGGGCGCCCCGCCATCTCGCCGCAGACGGTGATCGGCACACCCGCCCGCCCGGCCTCGAGCGCGAGCCGGGCCATGACCGCGAGGACCGCCGGCGACAGAGGATCGTAGCGGCCGGCGAGGCGAGGACTGCCGCGATCGGCGGCAAACAGGAACTGCAGCAGGTCGTTGGAGCCGACCGACAGGAAGTCGACGCGGGACAGCAGCGCCGGCATCTGGTGAAGAAGCGCCGGCACCTCGATCATGGCGCCGACGCGCAGCGTCTCCGGCGCAGCCCCTCCCGCCTGCGCCAGGCGCTGGAGCTCGAAGTCCAGGATCTCTCTCGCCTGGATCAGCTCGGCAACCTCCGAGACCATCGGGAACATCAGGCTGAGCGGCCGGCCCGCCGAGGCGAGAAGAAAGGCGCGCAGCTGCTGGCGGAGCAGCGCCGGCCGGTCGAGCGTCATGCGGACCGCCCGCCAGCCCATCGCGGGATTCTCGTCCTCGTCATAGGGAAGATAGGGCAGCCGCTTGTCGCCGCCGGCATCGAGGGTGCGGAAGATCACCGGCCGGCTGTCGGCGATCGCCAGGACCTGCCGGTACATCAGCGTCTGCTCGGCCACGGTCGGATAGCGGGGCCGCACCATGAAGCCGATCTCGGTGCGATAGAGGCCGACGCCGTCGGCGCCCGTGCGATCGAGCTGGGCCAGGTCGACCAGCAGCCCGGCATTCAGGTTGAGGGAGACCGAGATCCCGTCCAGGCTGACCGCCGGCAGGTCGCGCAGACCCGCATGGCGGATCTCCGCGGCACGGGTTGCGGCCACCAGCGTCGAGATGGCGTCGACCACGTCGTCGCCGGGCCGCACATAGACGACGCCGTGGGCCCCGTCGACGATCAGCCGGTCGCCGGGCGAGACCAGGTCGCGGATCTCCGCGACCCTCGCCACCATCGGCAGGTCCAGCGCGCGGGCGATGATGGCGACATGCGCGGTCGCCGACCCCTCCTCCAGCACCAGCGCCTTCAGCTTGGCGCGGTCGTAGTCGAGCAGCTCCGCCGGCCCCATGGTGCGGGCGACCAGGATGGCATCGTCAGGCAGCTCCGGCCGGCCGGCATCGCCGGTCAGGTGTTGGATCAGCCGGTGGTGCAGGTCGTCGAGGTCCATCAGGCGTTCGCGGAGATAGGGATCGACCACCTGGGCCAGCCTCGCCCGCGTGTCGTTCTGCACCTTCTGCACCGCGGCCTCGGCGGTAAGGCCGGACCGGATTGCTTCCCTGAGCTTGGCGTTCCAGCCGCGGTCCTGCGCGAACATGCGATAGGCCTCGAGCACCCCTTCGTGCTCGCCGCCGCGGGCGAGCTCGGAGGCGGCGAACAGCTCGTCCAGCTGGCTCTGGAGCCCGCTTGCGGCCGCCTCGAGCCGGCCGAGCTCGACCTCGGGATCTTCGGCGACGACCCGGCGAACCTCGATACGCGGGCGGTGCAGGACGGCGGTGCCGACGGCGACGCCGTCATGGACGTGGAGACCCTCGAGCCGGGCCGGCAGCGGCTCGCCCTGCTCGGCGGCGAGCGCGTCCTGGTCGGTGACGAGCCCGGCCGAGACCAGCTCGGCCACCACCATGGCGACGGTTTCGAGGGTCTCGACCTCGTCCTCGGCATAGTGCCGCTTGGTACGGTTCTGAACGACGACGACGCCGAGCACGCGGCCGCCGCGGAGGATCGGCGCCCCCATCAGCGAATGGAAGATCTCCTCGCCCGTCTCCGGGCGGTAGGCGAAGTTGGGATGGCCCTGGGCATCGGCGAGCGCCAGCGGGCGCGCATGGGCGGCGATGTCCCCGACCAGGCCCTCGCCGATCGCAAGGCGCGTCTGGTGCACCGCTTCCGGCTTCAGGCCCTCGGTCGCGAACAGCTCGAGCATGCCGCCCCTGAGCAGGTAGCAGGAGCACACTTCGGCGACGAGGCCCTGGGCGATGGCGCGGACGATGCGGTCGAGCCGCTCCTGGCCGGAGCCTTGCCCGGCCATCACGTCCCGCAGCCGCTTCAGGAGCTGACGCGAGCCGCCGCCGAGAGTCCCGGACGGCGGCATCAGGCCTCTCCGATCTGGTCTCTTCCGGCGAGGGCGCGGGTCGCCTGGCCGACCAGCTCCTCCAGGATCTCCGAGATCGGCTGCTCCGAGGTGACCATCCCGACCGACTGCCCGGCCATCAGCGATCCGGTCTCGACGTCGCCGTCGATGACAGCCCGGCGGAGCGCCCCCGCCCAGAAATGCTCGATGGCGAGCTGGGCCTCGTCCTTGGCGATCTCGCCCCGGTTGAAGCGGTCGAGGACCGTCCGCTGCGTCTCGAGGAAGCGCTCGGTCGCCTTGTTGACAATGGCGCGGACCGGGATCACCGGGAAGCGCGGATCGAGCTGGATCGACGGCATGGCGTCGCGGGCCGCCGCCCGGATGAAGGCCTGCTTGAAATTGGGATGCGCGATGGATTCGGTGGCGCAGACGAAGCGGGTGCCGAGCTGGCAGCCGGCCGCTCCCATCTCGAGGTAGCCGGCGATCGCCTCGCCGCGGCCGATGCCGCCGGCGACGAACACCGGCACGTCCCTCACGATCGGCAGGATCTCCTGGGCCAGGACCGAGGTCGAGACGGCGCCGATATGGCCGCCGGCCTCCGAGCCTTCGGTGATGAAGGCGTCGACGCCCGAGCGGATCAGCTTCGTCGCCACCACCGCCGCCGGCAGGAAGGTCATGACCTTGGCGCCGCCGGCCTTGATCCGCCTGACGACCGCGATCGACGGAAGCCCGCCGGCCAGCACCACGTGGCTGACTTTCTCGGCGAGGCAGGCGTCGATCAGCCCGTCGAGCTCGGGATGCATGACGATCAGGTTGACGCCGAAGGGCTGGGCGGTGAGGGCGCGGGTCGCCCGGATCTCCTCCGACAACCGGCCGGGCTTCATCGCCCCGCAGGCGAGCACGCCGAAGCCGCCGCCTTCGGAGATGGCGGCGACCAGCCTGCGCTCGGAGACCCAGGTCATCGCCCCGCCCATGAGGGCGTAGCGCGTGCCGAGGAAGTCGCGGCCGCGCCGCCACAAGCGGTCGAGCCGCTCAGCGCCGCGCCCAGCGGCGCTGGTCAGGGGCTCAGGCGCCGTCCAGGCCATAGGCGGTGTGCAGCGCGCGCACCGCGAGCTCGGTGTACTCCTCGCCGATGAGGACGCTCACCTTGATCTCGGAGGTGGAGATCACCTGGATGTTGATGCCCTTGTCGGCAAGCGACTTGAACATCGTCTGGGCGACGCCGGCGTGGCTGCGCATGCCGACGCCGATGACCGAAACCTTGGAGACGGCCGGGTCCGAGACGACGCCGCCGTATTTGAGATCGGCTTCGCGGCCCTTCAGCACGTGGAGCGCGCGCTCCAGGTCGGCACGGCCGACGGTGAAGGTCAGGTCGGTGGTCTTGCCGTCGTCGGAGGCGTTCTGGACGATCATGTCGACGTTGATCGCCGCATCCGCGAGCGGACCGAAGATGCCGGCGGCGATGCCCGGGCGGTCCGGCACCTTGCGCACGGTGATCTTGGCTTCGTCGCGGCTGTAGGCGATGCCGCTCACCACTTCCTGTTCCACGATCTCGTCCTCGCCGACAACCAGAGTTCCGGGCTTATCCTCGAAGCTCGACAGCACCTGCACCCGAACCCGGTGGTTCATCGCGAGCTCGACCGAGCGGGTCTGCAATACCTTGGCGCCCAACGACGCCATTTCCAGCATTTCCTCGTAGGTGATCTTATCGAGCTTCCGCGCCTTCGCAACGATGCGCGGATCGGTGGTGTAGACACCGTCGACATCGGTGAAGATGTCGCAGCGATCCGCCTTGAGCGCGGCGGCCAGGGCCACGGCCGACGTATCGGAGCCACCGCGGCCGAGCGTGGTGATGCGCCGGTCGGGGGCGATCCCCTGGAATCCCGCCACCACCGCCACCTGCTTCTCCGAGAAGCGACGAATCAGCTCGGAGCAATCGACGTTCAGGATACGGGCCTTGCCATGGACCTGATCGGTCTCGACCGGGATCTGCCAGCCGGTCCAGGAACGCGCGTTGAGGCCGAGTTCCTGCAGCGCCAGGGCCAGAAGACCGATGGTGACCTGCTCGCCGGTGGCAACGACCACGTCGTACTCGCGGGCGTCATGAAGCGGGCTGATCTCGTTCACCCACTTCACCAGCTGGTTGGTCGCCCCGGACATGGCGGAGACGACGACCGCGACCTCGTGGCCGTCATCGACCTCGCGTTTGACCCGCTTGGCCACGTTCCTGATGCGCTCGACATCGGCGACGGACGTGCCGCCGAACTTCATCACGATCCTGGCCATGGCGGGAGATCTTATGGGGGTGGGCGCTTCGCCCGGGCGTGGCGGCCCAGGGCTCGCGCGGGTTATAGAGGAGGTACGCGAGATTGCAACGGTCTTGGCTGATGACATCGCTTGGCAGCACCGTCGACCCGGTCGAGATCGAGAAGTTCCGGCGGATGGCCGAGGAATGGTGGGATCCCCGCGGCAAATTCCGCCCGCTCCACCGCTTCAACCCGGTCCGCCTAGGCTTCCTCAAGGAGCGGCTCTGCCGCCATTTCGGCCGCGACCCGAAGGCCGACCGGCCGCTCGCCGGCCTGAGGCTCTTGGACATCGGCTGCGGCGGCGGCCTGGTCGCCGAGCCGCTGACCCGGCTCAGCGCCGAGGTGGTCGGCATCGACGCGACCGCCCGGAACGTCGAGGTGGCCCGTGTCCATGCGGCGGAAGGCGGCCTCACCATCGACTACCGTCATGCCGCGGCCGAGGATCTGGCGGAGGCCGGCGAGTCGTTCGACGCGGTGCTGGCGCTCGAGATCGTCGAGCACGTCGCCTCGCTGGACGCCTTCGTCGCCGCCTCGGCGAGAATGGTCCGTCCGGGGGGGCTGATGGTGGTCGCCACCCTGAACCGGACGCTGAAGGCCTTCGCGCTGGCGATCATCGGCGCGGAATACGTGCTGGGCTGGCTGCCCCGAGGCACCCATGACTGGAAGAGGTTCGTCAGGCCGTCGGAGCTGGAAGCGGCGATGCGCGCCTCGGGCCTCGCCCTGGCGGAGACCGCCGGCGTCGCCTTCAACCCGATCCTCGACCGCTGGTCCTTAGGCTCCGATCTCGACGTGAACTATCTGGCGGTGGCGACGAAACCCGGCGGCTAGTTGTCGGCCAAAGGCACCCAGGGGATGCGGCCGACCTCGATGCCCTCGTCGGCCAGCTCCTTGGAGGCCGACTCGGTCGCCTCGCCGTAGATGCCGCGCTTCTCGGTCTCGCCATAGTGGATTTTGCGCGCTTCCTCGGCGAAGCGCTCGCCGACATAGTCGCAATTGGCCTCGACCTGCCGGCGCATCTGTCGAAGCGCCGACAGAGCCTCGGCCTCGGAAGCGCCCGGCCGGCTCTTCGCCAGCCTAGGCGCCATCGGCGCCTTTCGGACCTTCTTGTCGCCGCAGACCGGGCAGACGACGCGGCCGGCGCGACGCTGGCCGTCATAGGCCTTGCTATCGCGGAACCAGCCCTCGAAGCCGTGGTCCTGGCCGCAGCGGAGGTCGTAGAGGATCATGTCAGCAGACTCTGGCGCGAAACCGATTTTCCAACCGTAACGGCATTTGTCACATAATCACGGACGCCACGATAGGCAAGAAGGGCAAGGACTTGCACGGACATCCAGGCAGCGCGCTCGGGCCGTCGCCATGGATCGAGCGTCACCTCGGCCTGGTGCCAGCCGGCGGCCGGGTGCTCGACCTCGCCGCGGGCGGCGGACGTCATGCGCGGCTGGCGCAGGGACGCGGATACCGCGTGACCGCGGTCGACCTCGACATCTCGGCGGCGAGCGCCATCCCCGGGATCGAGGCGATCGCGCATGACCTGGAGAGCGGCGCCCCGTGGCCGTTCACCGACGCCAGCTTCGAGGGGATCATCGTCACCAACTATCTCTGGCGCCCACTGATGCCTTCGCTCCCGGGCCTCCTCGCCCCCGGCGGCGCGCTGCTCTACGAGACCTTCGCCCGCGGCCATGAGCGCTTCGGCAAGCCGAGCAACCCCGCCTTCCTGCTCCGGCCGGGCGAACTCCTGGAGTGCGTCCGTGGCCGGCTCAGGGTCGTCGCCTATGAGGAGCTGGAGATTGCCGAACCGCGCCCGGCCAAGGTGCAGCGGATCGCCGCCGTCGCCGAGTGATGTTCTTGTTATGTTCTGAAACGCCCTCTAATCTGCCCCCATGGCTGCGTTCCTTCTCCGCCTCGCCGCACCTGCGGCGTTGCTCGGCATCGTGACTGTTGCCGGCACCCCCGGCGACCGGCTGGCCGGACCCATCGCGGCGACCGTCATCGACGTCGTCGACGGCGACACCCTCGTCGTCCGTGCCCATATCTGGCTCGACCAGTCCGTCGAGACCCGGGTCAGGCTTTTCGGCATCGACGCGCCAGAGAAACGCGGCCGCTGCGCTGCCGAACGGGCGGGCGCCGCCCGCGCCGAGGCGTTCGTCCGCGATCTGGCGCTCGGCCGCGAGGTTCGGCTCCGCGACCTCCATCACGACAAGTACGGCGGCCGCGTGCTGGCGCGGATCGAGACCGCCGACGGGGCCGATCTCGGCGAGGCGCTGGTGCGCCACCGCCTCGCCAGGGCCTATGACGGTGCCGCCCGCGCCGCCTGGTGCGGCTAGCCGCCGCCATTGGCGGCCCGCGGGTCCATGGGCTAAGCTTCCAGCGATCGGCAAAATGCCGGGTCGGGGAGAGGTGTCATGAGCTGGCGAATCGCGATTGCGGTCGCGTTGGCGTTGCCGTTTCTGCCGGGTGAAGCCGCCGCGCAGAACAAGGCGGCGGTGCCGCCGCCGAAGCCCGCATTTCACATCGTCAACGAGACCCCCGCCCGGGTCTACTACCGGGTGAAGATGTGGCAGGGGGACTTTTCCTTCGTCCAGGCCGGCAAGGAGCTGCGGGTAGAAATCCCGGAGAAGGTCGGCACCCTCAAGTCGGTCCAGGTCGAGGCCCGGTCGGGCGAGCAGTGGGACAATTGCTTCGCCACCGTCCAGGTCGGGTCCAAGCTGGTCGTGACCCAGGGCCGCGAACGGATCAATTGCAAGGTCGAGCGCTGATCGCCACGCGCGTCCTCGTCCGATCGTCGATACGATGACCGAACCCTATCGCTTCAGCCCGGGCACGACGCCGCTTCTGGTGAGCTGCCCGCATGTGGGCACGCATATCCCGGCCGAGATCGCGGCTCGGATGACCGACGACGCGCTCCAGCTCGCGGATACCGACTGGCACATCGAGCAGCTCTACGACTTCGTCCGCGGCCTCGGCGCCTCGGTGCTGGTGGCGACGCATTCGCGCTACGTCATCGACCTGAACCGACCGCCCGACGGCTCCATCCTCTACGCCAATGCCAACAACACGGAGCTTTGTCCGACCACCCGTTTCGACCTGAAGCCGGTCTACCGCGACGGCCAGGCGCCGGGCGAAGCCGAGGTCAGGGCCCGGGTCGATCGCTACTGGCGCCCCTATCACGACCGCCTCGCCGTCGAGCTGCAGCGCCTCAAGGACCGCTTCGGCTATGCGCTGCTCTGGGACGCGCACTCGATCGCGTCGGAGGTGCCGCGGTTCCATCAGGGCAGGCTGTGGGACCTGAACCTGGGCTCCGCCGACGGCACCAGCGCCGCCAGGGACCTGATCGAGCGGACCGCCGGCATCTGCTGGAGCGCCGATCCCTACACGGCGGCGATCGACGGGCGCTTCAAGGGCGGCCACATCACCCGGGCCTATGGTCGGCCGGCCGAAGGCGTGCACGCGATCCAGCTCGAGCTGTCGCAGGCCACGTACATGGAGGAGGCGCCGCCCTATCGCTGGCGCGACGACCTCGCCGACGCCGTGCGGCCGACGCTGAAACGCCTGATCGAGGCGATGCTTTCCTGGAAACCCGGCGCCTAGATGACGAAGCGGTAGGCGGCGAGGCTGAGGTTGCCGAGGGCGAAGCCGCGGTGAAGCGGCTCGCCATGGGCGCCCGAACCGGCCGCGCCGAGCGCCACGAACAACGGCAGGAAATGCTCGAGCGTCGGATGCGCGCGCTTGAGTTCCGGCGCCTTCAGCGTGGCGGCGACCACGTCCTCGAGCCGCCCCGCCGCCAGGGTCGAGGCGAGCCAGTCGTCGAAGCCCTGGGCCCAGGGCTCCGGCGGCGCATCGCCGCGCATGGCGAGCGCCCGCAGATTGTGGACGGCGCCGCCGGAGCCCATGACCAGCACCCCCTCCTCGGTCAGCGGCTGCAAGGCGCGGCCGAGGACGAAGTGATGCGCGGGGTCGAGCCCGGCCTGGATCGACAGCGGCACCACCGGCACGTCGGCATTGGGGAAGAGGTGGCGGAGCGGCACCCACATGCCGTGATCGAGCCCCTGGCCCGGCACCATCGCGACCGGGAATCCCACGGTCGAGAGCAGGTCGGTGGTCCGCCTGGCCACGTCGAGCGCGCCCATGGCCGGATAGGAGAGCTTGTAGAGCTCCTCCGGGAAGCCGCCGTAGTCATGGATGGTTCCCGGCCGCTCGGCCCCGCCGACCCTCGGGTCCTGGGTCGACCAGTGGGCCGAGGCGACCAGGATCGCCCTCGGACGCGGAAGCGCGCGGCCGAGCTCCTGCAGCCTCCGGGCGAGTTCCGGCTCGCCAGGGAGCCTCGGCAGCGCCAGCGTCGGCGCCCCATGGGACACGAAGATCGGATCGATGCGGGAGGACATGGAATTGCCATTCTAGCGCGAAATGACCGGCACCTCGCCAGTCGCCGTTCACATGCAACAGCCGGGCCGCGGGACCGCCCCAATCGACCCCGATAACAAGATCTGACTGGCGCGCCGGCTTTCCATTTGGAAAGATAGGAGGCGCACGTCTCCTCAGAGGAATCTCCCCCAGATGACCGCGATCAAGAAGCTTTCCAACAGCCGGCAGGAGGAGCTCGAGTGGCAATGCCGCGTCGACCTCGCCGCCGCCTTCCAGCTCACCTACCAGTTCGGCTGGAACCGGGGCATCGGCAACCACTACAGCCTCATGGTGCCGAACTCGGATGACACCTTCTTCGTCAACGCCCGCGGCCTCCTGTTCTCGGAGATCACCGCCAGCAACCTGATCCGCTGCGACTTCAAAGGCAACGTGCTCGAGGGCAAGGGCGAGATCCGCGACGTGACCTACAACATCCACGTGCCGATCCACCGCGACCATCCCAGCGCCAAGGCGGTGCTGCACGTGCATCCGCCGAACATCACCGCGATCTCGCTGCTGGAGAACGGCCGCGTCGCCCTCGCCCACCACAACAACCTGATCTTCAACGACCGCATCGCCTACGACGACGAGATGACCGGCCCGGCGCTGGAGCTCGACGAGGGCAACCGCATCGCCCGCGGCCTCGGCGACAAGACGATCATGGTGATGGCGAACCACGGCGTCACCGTAGTCGGCCCGACCGTGCACGACTCCTTCTCCGAGCTCTCGATCTGCGAGCACACCTGCGGCGACCAGCTCCGCGCAATGTGGACGGGCCTGAAGCTCCGCGAGCAGCCGGCGCATCTCAAATGGGATCACAAGGGCGCCTTCGGCGACCGCATCGATGCCAAGCTCAGCTTCGATGCCCAGGTCCGCCAGCTCGAGCGCGACGTCGGCACCGGCTACAAGAGCTGATATCCTTAAAAGGATATCGCGTCACTCCGACGCCGGCCCGGGCTTCCACCGCGGCCGGCGTCGTCGTTTTGGAAGCTGACGGGTGACACAATGGGCATGCGTCTGTTCGCCATGACCTGCGGCTGCCTGACCGGCCAGCTCTCGGGCATGATGGGGGGCGGCAAGGGCGAGGTCGATCTGCCGATCCCGTGCTATCTCATCGAGCATCCGAAGGGACGTGTGCTGTTCGACACCGGCATGCATCCCGACTTGCAGTCGGGCTCGACCGGCCGTTACGGCCCGAGGCTCGCTCAGCTGTTCCGCTTCGACTACAAGCCGGGCGACGAGGTGACCGCGAAGCTCCGGGCCTTCGGCCGAGATCCGACGAAGATCGACCTCGTCATCAACTCGCATCTGCATTTCGACCATGTCGGCGGGAACGCGCTTCTGCCCAATGCCACGGTCATGGTGCAACGGCGCGAATGGCAGGCAGGCTTCGATCCCGACATCGCCGCCCAGCGCGGCTTCCATGCCAAGGACTTCGACCTCGGCCACAAGGTCGTCCAGATCGACGGCGAGCACGACGTGTTCGGCGACGGCCGGCTCGTCTGCCTGCCGACCCACGGCCATACGCCGGGCCACCAGTCGCTCAAGCTGCGCCTCGACGGCCGCACGGTCGTTCTGGCAGCCGACGCCTGCTATTTCTGCCGTACGCTCAGCGAGCGCCGGCTGCCGCCCCGCGCGAATGATCACGACGCCATGCGCGTCTCCCTCGACCGGCTGGCGGCCTTGCAGGCCGGCGGCGCTACGATTTTCTTCGGTCACGACGCCGAGTTCTGGAAGTCGGTTCCGCAGGCACCGGCTGAAATCGTCTAGCGGCGCTTGAAAGACGGGTCCCGCCGGTGTAGGTCCGGGGCCTCTCCGAGGAGCCGATCCCATGCAGAACCTGTGGTCAGACGCCGCGGCCGAGGAGGCCATCGCCCGCTACGCCGCCAAGGGCGTCAACCGCGACCTGGCGCTCCGCACCTATACGACGCGCCTGCTCGGCGGCGTGCCGAAGCTGGTGCTGCATGGCGGCGGCAACACCTCGGTCAAGACCCGGATGAAGGACACGCTCGGCGACGAGCTCGACGTGCTCTGTGTCAAGGGCTCGGGCTGGGACATGGGCACGATCGAGCCGCCGGGCCTGCCGGCCGTCCGCCTGGAGCCGCTGCTGAAGCTCCGCAAGCTCGACCGGCTCTCCGACGAGGACATGGTCAATTTCCAGCGCCTCAACCTCTTGGACGCCAGCGCGCCCAACCCGTCGGTCGAGACGCTGTTCCACGCCTTCCTGCCGCACAAGTTCATCGACCACACCCACGCCAACGCGGTCCTCTCGCTGACCGACCAGCCCGACGGCATGGCGATCACCCGCGAGGTCTATGGCGACCGCGCCGCCATCGTCGAATACGTCATGCCGGGCTTCGCCCTGGCGAAGATGGCCGGCGATGCCGCGTCCAAGGCACCGAAGGCCGAGGGGCTGATCCTTTACAAGCACGGCATCTTCACCTGGGGCGAGACCGCCAAGGCCGCCTATGACCGGATGATCGAGCTGGTCGGCCTGGCGGAAGCCCGCCTCGCCAAGGGCCGGAAGACCACGACCCAGGTGAAGCTGCCGACGAATCTCGCCAGCGTCGCCGAGGTGGCGCCGATCCTCCGCGGCCTGATGGCGATCCCGGTCGCGCCCGATGACGGCATCTGGAAGCGCTGGGTGCTCGAGTTCCGGACATCCGACAACATCCGCGCCTTCGTCGATGGCGCCGATGTGACGCGCTACGCCCAGGCCGGCACCGTGACGCCCGACCATGTCATCCGCACCAAGCCGAAGCCCCTGATCCTGCCGGCGCCGAAATCCGACGACCTGAAGGGTTTCGCCGACGCGGCCAAGGCGGCGCTCGCGGCCTACGACGCCGACTACAGGGCCTACTTCGCCCGCAACAACGCCGCGTCCACGCCGAAGAAGACCATGCTGGATACGGTGCCGCGCGTGGTGCTGGTGCCCGGGCTCGGCCTGTTCGCGCTGGGCAAATCCTCGAAGGACGCCAAGGTCAACGCCGACGTCGCCGTGAACGCCGTCGACGCCATCCTCGACGCCGAGGCGATCGGGACGTTCGAAAGCATCTCCGAGCGCGACCTCTTCGACGTCGAGTACTGGTCCCTGGAACAGGCGAAGCTCGGCAAGGAGGCCGAGAAACGCTTCGCCCGCCAGGTCGTGGTCGTCACCGGCGGTGCCTCTGGCATCGGCGGCGCCACCGCCGAGGCCTTCGCCAGGGAAGGTGCCGAGATCGCGCTGATCGACCGCGACGGCGACGTCGCGAAGGCGGCGGCGAAGAAGCTGGGCGGCATCGGCATCGGCTGCGACGTGACCAAGCCCGGCGACGTGCGAGCCGCCTTCGACAAGGTGGCGGCGACCTTCGGCGGCGTCGACATCCTGGTCTCCAATGCCGGCGCCGCCTGGCAGGGGCGGATCGGCGAGGTCGACGACGCGACGCTTCGCGCCAGCTTCGAGCTCAACTTCTTCTCGCACCAGAGCGTGGCGCAGAACGCCGTCCGCCTCATGAAGACTCAAGGCCAAGGCGGCTGCCTTCTCTTCAACGTCTCCAAGCAGGCGGTGAATCCCGGCCCCGACTTCGGCCCCTACGGGTTGCCGAAAGCCTCGACCCTGTTCCTGGTCCGCCAGTACGCCGTCGACTACGGCAAGGACGGCATCCGCGCCAATGCGGTGAACGCCGACCGCGTGCGCACCGGCCTGCTCACCGACGACATGGTGAAGAGCCGCTCCAAGGCCCGCGGCCTCTCGGAGAAGGACTACATGTCGGGCAACCTCTTGGGCCGCGAGGTGAAGGCCCAGGACGTCGCCCAGGCCTTTACGGCGCTCGCATCCGCCGAGAAGACCACCGCCGCGGTGCTCACCGTCGACGGCGGCAACATCGCCGCCGCGCTGAGGTAGCCGGGTAGCGTCAGCGCAGCGCCGGCGCTGCGTCCTGCGCAGTTGCCGGCAGCCCGCGAATCGGCGAGAAGTCAGCCCATGCATATCGACGACGCGACGGTCGAGGCCTATCGCCGGGACGGCGCGGTGGCGTTGCGCCGGGTCTTCGCCCCGGAATGGATCGAGCTGCTGGCGAGCGGCGTCGAGGAGAACCTCGCCAACCCAGGGCCTTATGCCAAGCACTACACGCCCGAGGGCAAGCCTGGGCTCTTCTTCGGCGACTACTGCAACTGGCGGCGCATCGCACCTTACGAACGCTTCTTCCGCGGCTCGCCGGCGGCCGAGATCGCCGCCCGTCTGATGGGGTCGAGGAAGGTCAACCTGTTCCACGAGCATGTGCTGGTGAAGGAGCCGGGGACACTGGAGCCGACGCCCTGGCATCACGACCAGCCCTACTACTTCGTCGACGGCGAGCAGATCGTGAGCCTCTGGATACCGCTCGACCCGGTGCCGCGGCAGACCTGCGTCGAATACGTCCGGGGCTCGCATCGCTGGGGCAAGTGGTACACGCCGAAGCGCTTCGTCGACTCAGGTGAGCATGCCAACGCCGCTGGCGAGAAGCCGGTGCCGGACATCGATGCCCGCCGCGGCGACTATGAGCTGCTGGCCTGGGACCTCGCGCCCGGCGACTGCATCGCCTTCCACGCGCTGACGCTCCACGGCGCCCCCGGCAATCCGCTGCCGACCCGGCGGCGTGCCTTCGCCTCACGCTTCACCGGGGACGATGCCCGCTACGTGCTGCGGGACGGCTTCATGTCGCCGCCGCCGCAGCCGGACGCGCCCGAGCCGGGCGGCCCGATGGACAGCGACGCCTTCCCCGTGATCTGGCGCGGCTGATGGACGTCTGGACCCTCGCCGCCGCCGCCGTGCTCGGCCTGGTCGAGGGCCTCACCGAGTTCATTCCGGTCTCCTCGACCGGGCACCTGATCCTGCTGGTCGACCTCTTGGGCTTCCAGGGACCGCCCGGCAAGGTGTTCGAGGTGGTGATCCAGCTCGGCGCCATCCTCGCGGTCTGCGCCGTCTACTTCACGAGGCTCTGGCGCGTGCTGATGGGCCTCGGCTCCGATCCCGGCGCCCGGCGCTTCGTCCTCGCCGTGATCCTGGCCTTCCTGCCGGCCGCCGTCGTCGGCGTCCTCGCGCACGGCTTCATCAAGTCGGTGCTGTTCTCGCCCTGGGTGGTTTCGGCCAGCCTGATCCTGGGCGGCCTCGCCATCCTCGCCATCGAGTCGAAGCCGAGACCGGCGGCGGTCGCGCGGGTCGAGGATTTCTCGCCCTGGCTTGCGCTCAGGATCGGCCTCTTCCAGGTGCTCGCCATGGTGCCGGGCGTCTCGCGCTCCGGCGCGACCATCCTGGGGGCGCTCCTGCTCGGTGTCGAGCGCAGGGCCGCGGCCGAGTTCTCCTTCTTCCTCGCCATCCCGACCATGCTTGGGGCCGCGACCTACGACCTCTACAAGAACCGCCACGACCTGACCCTCGACGGCGGATTGCTGATCGCCATCGGCTTCGTCGTCGCGTTCGTCGCGGCATTGGCCGTCGTCCGCATCGTCGTCGACTTCGTCTCGCGCCACGGTTTCGCGCCGTTCGGCTGGTACCGCATCGTCATCGGCGCGGTCATGCTGATGATCCTGTTGTCGAGGTAACGCCCAGATGACCGGCGGAAAGCGCACCATGTGGACGCGGCGCCCGGCCAAGGGCAACCGCGAGCTCGACGGGCCCGAGCAGTATCTCGCAAAGGCCCAGCGCTTTCGCGAGCGCGCCGCCGGGCTTCGCCACGGGCTCGAAAGCTACAAGATCCCGCCGATGCAGCGGGTCGAGATGGAGCGGATGCTGAAGAACCTGGAATCCGCCGCGAAGGAACTCGAGCGGCTGGCGAAGAAGCCGACCTAGGCTCTAATACGCCGCCTCGGCGGTTCCCCCCCAACCCTCCCCCGAAAGGAGGGAGGGGGCAAGACGGCCACCATCATTGTCCTCCCCCTTGCGGGGGAGGGTTGGGGTGGGGGGTAAGCCACGTGCTCCGCGTCTCCGCCACCGGCACCGCCGCGATCTCGCGCACCATCTTGGCGGCGATGGCCCGGGCGAAATCGTCGAAACCCTTGGCGACGATGATGAAGGCCCCTGGTCCTCCGATGACGTGCTGCTCGTAGTAATCGGCGAGGCCGGGCTCGTAGAAAGTGGCGATCGGCAGGCCATTGATGGTGATCTCGGCGGCCAGCGTGCGTTCGCGGGCGACGTCCACCGATTCCCCGACATTGCTCTCGCCGTCGCCGGAAATGTCGAGGACCTTGCGGTCGGTCGGCCAGGGCAGCGCTTCGAACTGCCGGATCGCCTCGTCCATGGCGCAGGCGATGCAGGTGTCGCCCACCACCTGGCGGCGGTGCTCGCGGATGATGCGGGAGGCCTCCCTCGCCGTCGCCTCGCCGTCGATCAGCGTCCAGGGCAGGATGCGGGCCATCCGCCGGCCGTCGCTCCATTCGAAATAGGTGACGGCGATCCGCCGGTTGTCGCCGCTCTTGATCGCGGACAGCACCGCGGTCGAGACCAGCGCGTCGGCATAGCCGTCCCGCTGCTGCTCGAAGCGCTGCTGGTTGACGCTGCCGGAGGAGTCGACCGCCAGCACCAGGGCGAGGTCGACCGCCTCCGCCGCAGGCGACACGCCCGGGAGGAAAGCCGCCAGGAAAAGCGCCAGAGTAAGGGCGGTGCGCCGAAACATGGACGGACGATAACACGCCGCTCGCACTGGCACGGAGTCGGTGTCAGAGTGGCCCGGACCCGCCTGATGCCAACCGTCTCCATCCCCATCCGCGCCAGCCTCCTGATGGTGGCGGCGGTCTTCATCTCCGCCCTCAGCAACTGCCTGATGCGGCTGGTCGCCGACCAGGGGATCCACGCGTTCGAGATCGTGCTATTCCGAAACGTCTTCGGCCTTCTGTCGGTCGCGCTCATCGCGCTGTGGACGGACCGAGCGATCCCCCGGACCCGCTGGATCGGACGGATCGGGCTCTCCTGCATCGTCCACGTCGCCTCGATGCTGACCTTCCTTCTCGGCCTCACCCTGCTGCCGCTGAACGAATCGGCGGCGCTCACCTTTGCCGGCCCGCTCTTCGTCACCATCGGCGCCGCGCTTTTCCTCGGCGAGACCGTCCGCGCGCGGCGCTGGAGCGCGGTCGCCGCCGGCTTCGTCGGCGTCCTCATCATCCTCAGGCCGGGAATCGTGCCGGTCGGCTTCGGCGCCGCCATGATCCTGGTCTCGACCATGCTCGGCGCCGCCGTCACCCTGATGTTCAAGAACTTCACCGCCGGCGAGCAGCCGCTGACCCTGATCTTCTACCAGTGCCTGATCTCGACAATCCTGTCGGCGCCGTTCGCCGCGGCGGTGTGGACGAGGCCCGATGCCTACGGCTTCCTCATCCTGGCCCTGACCGGTGTGCTGGGCACCGGGACCTGGCTCTTCTTCCTTCGCGCCTGCATGCTGGTCGATGCCAGCGCCCTCATGCCGCTCGAATTCGCCAAGCTCCCCATCATCGCGGTCCTTGCCCATCTGATGTTCGGCGAGACGCCGGACGAGTGGGTTTGGCTGGGCGCCGCGGTGATCTTCGGGTCGAACCTCTACATCGCGCATCGCGAGGCGGCGATCGTCCGCCGCCCCGACGCCGGAGGCGACCGATGACGGGGATCGGTCTCTCCGCCCCGGTCCGCGCCACCCTGCTCATGCTGGGCGCCACCTCCATCTCCGGCCTGCAGAACTGCCTGATGCGGCTGCTCGCCGATCAGGGGATCCACGCCCTCCAGATCACTCTGTTCCGCAACGTCTTCGGCCTGCTCTCGGTCGCCGCGATCATGTTCTGGATCGAGCGACGCGTGCCGCGGACGCCGTGGTTCTGGCTGATCGCGCTGTCCTGCATTCTCCATGTCGCCTCGATGGTCACCTTCATCCATGGCCTCGGCCTCTTGCCGCTGAACGAGTCGGCGGCGCTCAGCTTCGCCGCCCCGCTCTTCGTCACCATCGGCGCCGCGCTCTTTCTCGGCGAGACCGTCAGGGCCAGGCGCTGGAGCGCAGTCGCCGCCGGCTTCGTCGGGGTTCCGATCATCCTCAGGCCGGGCATGGTGCCCGTCAGCTTCGGTGCGGCGATGATCCTGGTCTCGTGCATGCTGGGTGCCGCCGTCACTCTGATGTTCAAGAACTTCGCCGGCCACGAGCGCCCGACGACCCTGATATTCTACCAATGCCTGATCGCCTCGGTGCTGTCTGTGCCCGGCGGCGCCTGGGTCTGGGTGACGCCCGACCTGCCTTCGTTCGCCGCTCTCGCCTCGATCGGGCTGATCGGCACGCTGGGCTGGCTCGCCTTTCTCCGCGCCTGCAAGCTGGCCGACGCCAGCGCCATCCAGCCGATCGAGTTCGTGAAGCTGCCCTCGGTCGCCTTTTTCGCCTACATGATGTTCGGCGAGACGCCGGACCAGTGGGTGTGGCTCGGCGCGGCAGTGATCTTCGGCTCGACCCTCTACATCGCGCATCGCGAGGCGCTCGTCGCCCGGCGCGCCGCCCGCGCGAGACAAGACCGATGAACGCCTCCGTCCTGGCCACCTTCTACGCGTTGCTCACGATCGTCATCACCGGCCTGCAGAACATCACGATACGGCTGGCCGCCGACGATGGCGCGCATTCGTTTCAGATCGTGCTGTTCCGCAACCTCTTCGGCCTCATCTCGGTCGTCGCCATCATCCTGTGGACCGAGCGGACGATGCCGCGGAGCCGCTACACCCGCCTGATCGCCTTCGCCTGCATCGCCAATGTCGTCTCGATGTTTTCGGGTTACTACGGGATCGCTGTGCTGCCGCTGAACGAGTCGGCGGCGCTGGGCTTCGCCATGCCGCTGTTCGCCACCGTCGGCGCGGCTCTCTTCCTTGGCGAGACTGTGCGGGCCCGACGCTGGAGCGCGGTCGGCGCGGGGTTCGTCGGCGTCCTGATCATCCTCAGGCCCGGTCTCATTCCCTTCGAGCTCGGTGCGGCGATGGTGCTGGTATCGGCCATGCTGGGTGCCTTCATCACCCTGATATTCAAGTATTTCACCGGCGGCGAGCGAGCGACGACGCTGATCCTCTACCAGTCCCTGTTCTCGACGCTGTTCTCGGCGCCGCCCGCGGTTGCCGTCTGGCACGCGCCTGAGAGCTTCGCGCTCTGGATGATGGTGGCAAACGGCATTCTCGGCACGCTCGGGTGGATCACATTCCTTCGCGCCTGCGCGCTGACGGACGCCAGCGCGCTGATGCCGTTCGAGTTCCTTCGCCTGCCGGTCGTCGCCATCTTCGCCTATCTGCTGTTCAACGAGGTACCGGACGAGTGGGTCTGGGTCGGCGCCGGCGTGATCTTCTCCTCAACCCTCTACATCTCCCATCGCGAGGCGGCCGTCGCACGCCAGGCCCGCAGGAAGGCGCCGTGACCGGCTTGAGCCCGCTCCTCCTCGCCGTCATCCTGATGACGCTGTCGGCCGCGACGACGGCGGTGGGAAACACGCTGATCCGGACGCTCGGAGACATCGGCATCCACCCGTTCGAGATCGCCTTCTTCCGCTGCGCCTTCGGCTTCGCCACGGTGGCGCTGGTGGTGCTGTGGCAGGAACGGGCCTGGCCCCGGACAGGAGCGGTCACGCCGCTCACCTTCTCAGGCGTCTGTCACCTCACCGCAATGGTCGCCTTCTTCACCGGCGTCACCATGATCCCCTTGAACGAGTCGGCGGCACTGACCTTCGCCTCGCCGCTCTTCGGCACCATCGGCGCCGCCCTCTTCCTCGGCGAGACCGTCCGCGCGCGGCGCTGGGCCGCGATCGTCATCGGCTTCGTCGGCGTGCTGATCGTGCTTCGCCCAGGCACCGTTCCGTTCAGCCTCGGCGCCGGGCTGGTGCTGTTCTCGACCATGTCGTTCGCCGGCGTCACCGTGCTGGTGAAGAAGATGTCGGGAACCGAGCGGACGACGACCGTGGTCTTCTACCAGAGCCTGTTCGTCATGGTGGCGACGCTGCCGCTGGCGATCTGGGTGTGGACGACGCCGTCCTTCATGAACTTCGTCGCGCTCGCGGCTCTCGGGATCCTGAGCACGCTGGGATGGCTCTGCTTCACCCGCGCCTTCGCGCTCGCCGATGCGTCGGCGATCCTGCCGCTGGAGTTCACGCGGCTCCCCTTCGTCGCCATCCTCGCCTTTTTGCTGCTGGGCGAGGTCCCGGACAAGTGGGTGTGGCTGGGCGCGGCAGTGATCTTCGGGTCTTCCATGTACATTGCCCATCGCGAGGCAGCCATCGCCCGGCGCGCTGCTCGGGAGAAGCCGTGATCCGCGCGAGCCCGCTGGTCGTCGCGGTCCTTCTGATGGCGACGGCGGCGGCGCTGACCGCAGCGCAGAACACGCTCATCCGTTTCCTCGGCGACAGCGGCATGCATCCCTTCGAGATCGCGTTCTTCCGCTGCGTCTTCGGCTTCCTCACCGCGGCCCCGCTGGTGTTGTGGCCGGAGCAGGCGTGGCCACGGACCCGGGCGGTCCGGCCGCTGCTCTGCTCCGGCCTCTTCCATTTCACCGCGATGATCTGCTTCTTCACCGGCGTGACGATGATCCCGCTGAACGAGTCGGCGGCGCTCACCTTCGCCGGCCCGCTTTTCGCCACCGTCGGCGCCGCGCTCTTCCTTGGCGAGACTGTCCGAGCGCGCCGCTGGATCGCGATCGTCGTCGGCTTCGTCGGCGTGCTGATCGTGCTTCGCCCCGGCGCCGTGCCGATCAGCCTCGGTGCCGGACTGGTGCTGTTCTCGACGATGTCCTTCGCCGGCGTCACCTTGCTGGTGAAGAAGATGTCGGCGACCGAGCGGACGGCCACCGTCGTCTTCTACCAGAGTCTGTTCGTCATGGTGGCGACGCTGCCGCTGGCGCTCTGGGTGTGGGCGCCGCCGACGCTGTTCAGCCTGGCTCTGCTCGCGACGCTGGGGGCGCTCTGCACCGCAGGCTGGCTCTGCTTCACCCGCGCCTTCGCACTGGCCGACGCCTCGGCGATCCTGCCGCTCGAGTTCACGCGGCTGCCCTTCGTCGCCCTGCTCGCCTATATCGTGTTCGGCGAGGTGCCGGACGAACGGGCATGGATCGGCGCCGCGGTGATCTTCGGCTCGACCCTCTACATCTCGCACCGCGAGCACGCGGCGCACCGCCGCGCTCAGATCCAGCGCCTGACCGAGGATAAGTAGGCGCGGTAGGCATCGCCGAACTTGCCTTCGAGATAGCGCTCCTCCCGCCCGATGACGCCGTAGCGCATGACGATGAGCAGCGGCGCCAGCAGGACCAGCGGCCAGACGCTGCCATGGCCGATGCCGAGCCCGAGATAGATCAGCGTCAGTGCCAGGTAGATCGGGTTCCGTGAGAACCGGTAGGGGCCGGCGATCACCAGCGCCGTCGTCGGTATCCAGGTCGGCACGTTGGTACCGGCCGCCTTGAAGCGCCGGAAGCACACGGCCACCAGACCGAGCCCCGCCACGGCCAGCAGGATCGCGAGCGGCAGGCGGAGCGCATGCTCCGGCAGCGGCGCCGGGAAGATCCAGTCGAGACCAATCGCCGCAGCCAGGCTCCCGAGATAGAGGAACGGCGGGCGGGCGATGACGCCGGCGGTGTCGGGCGTAGGGCTCACAGCCGGTCCTTGAGGAGCCCGTCGAGACGCGCCCGCTGGCCCGGCTCGAGCGCCGCGTAGAACGCCTCCAGGTGCGGTCGCAGCTCGCGCACGGCTCTGAGGCCGGCCTCGATGCCGGTTTCCAGCCGCGCCAGCCCGGACGGCACATCGGCGACCGGTGCGCCGCAGAGCCCGGCGAGATCGCGCCCGACGCGCTCCACCGCCTCGGCGACCCTGGCCCAGGCGTCCTGCTGCTCGGGCTTGAGGGCGAGCTGCATCTCGACCAGCGTCATCCCCTCGGCGAGCCGGGCGCTCCCGCCCTTCTGACACCAGTCGGCGGAACGCGCGTGACGTCCGCGCGCCCAGTCGTGCCAGGACGACCCGGCGGCGAGCGAGGGAAGGACGGCGGCGAGGGCGACGGCAGCAGCGGCGATCTTGGTTCGAAGTGTCCAGAACATGTCATCACCTCCTTGGCTGAACGGAGGATGCAATATGACAACTTAATTGTCAAACATTGATTTGCGCGGCCGGAGAAAGGATGGAATCCGAGGTCACTGCACCTTCCCGAGCCGCGCTTTGAGGGCCGCGAGCAAGTCAGCGGCCGCACCGACCTCCTTCGCATCGAGGCCGCGACCGAGCGCGTCGGCGATCTCCTGGATGCGAGCGGATGTGGCCGCGTACCGGGTGCGGCCGGCGGGCGTGAGCCGGAGCAGCTTGGACCGCTTGTGTGCAGGGTTTCCGACGAACTCGACCAAGCCTTCCGCGGCCAACTCGTCGGCGAGCTTCTGGATGTGCTGGCGCGAGACCGGGCGGGCGCGGGCGATTTCGGGCACGGTCTGCTCGCCGCCCTCGGCCAGGCTCCGCATCAGCCCCCAGCTGCCGCCGCCGCCGGCGCTGACCGCACCCTCCTCGGCGCCGACGGCGCGGAGCCGATGGAAGGTCTGGATCACCTCCATCATCAGGCGGAAAACGGCCTCTCCTTCCGGCGTCGGGCGAGAAGCCATTCTGCCTCTAGGCGCTGGCGTCCTCGAGCGCCGCCCCGCCGGCGCCGAGGCGGCGGTCGTAGCCGAGGCTCGCTTCGAACAGCTGACGCGTATAGTCGTTCTTGTAGCGGCGCTGGACCAGGTCCTCGACCGTCAGCTCCTCGTAGATCTGCCCCTGGTTCATCACCGCCAGGCGATCGCACATGTGCGAGACGACCGCGAGGTCGTGGCTGACCAGGAGGAAGGTGAGGCCGGTCGAGTCGCGGATGTCGGTCAGGAGATTCAGAATCTCCGCCTGCACCGAGACATCGAGGGCCGAGGTCGGCTCGTCCAGCAGCATCAGCTTGGGCTCGAGGATGAGCGCACGCGCGATGGCGACGCGCTGGCGCTGGCCGCCCGAGAGCTGGTGGGGATAGCGGAAGCGGAACGACGGCCCGAGGCCGACCTGGCGAAGCACCCGGTCGATGCGCTCGTCGGCGCGGTCGAGGCCATGGATCTTGATCGGCTCCATCAGCGTGCCGTTGACGGTGAAGCGCGGATGCAGCGAGCCGTAGGGGTCCTGGAAGACGATCTGCACCAGCTTGTAGAAGGCGCGCTCGCGGTGCGGCATCAGCTGCTTGCCGTCGATGCGGACGAGGCCGCTCCAGTCCTCGTTGAGGCCCGCCAACGCGCGCAGGATGGTGGTCTTGCCGCAGCCGGACTCGCCGACCAGGCCGAAGGCCTCGCCGGTATTGACCTTGAAGCTGACGCCGTCGACCGCGGTCACGGCAGCCTTGCCCTTGCCGAAGCGGACGGTGAGGTTCTCGACTTCGATCATCTTTACAGTGCCCAGGCCGGATCGCGGACCAGCGTCGCCAGCTTCTTCTGGCGCTCACCGATGCGGGGAAGCGAGGCGAGCAGGCCCTGGGTGTAGGGATGTGTCGCCTGGCGAAGCTTGGAGGCCTTGCACTCCTCGACGATGCGCCCGGCATACATGATCAGCACCCGGTCGCAAAACGTCGCGACCAGGTTGAGGTCGTGGCTGATGAACATCAGGCCGAGGCCGCGCCGCGAGACCAGGTCGTCCAGGATCGCCAGCACCTGCATGCGAACGGTGACGTCGAGGGCAGAGGTCGGCTCGTCGGCGATCAGCAGCTTCGGCTCCGGCACCAGCATCATCGCGATCATGATGCGCTGGCCCATGCCGCCCGAGCACTCGTGCGGATAGAGACTGTAGACGCGCTGGGGATTGCGGATCCGGACGGATTCCAGCATCTCAAGCACACGCTCGCGCGCCTCGGCTTTGCTCAGGCCGGGTGGCAGCGCCTCGGCGATCTGGTCGCCGACCCGCATCACCGGATCGAGCGAGAATTTCGGGTCCTGCAGGATCATGCCGATGCGCTTGCCGCGCACCGCCAGCATGTCCTCCTCGGTCGCGTCGGCGAGGTCGACCTCCTCGAACTGCATGCGCTTGGCGCTGACGATGCCGTTGCCGGGCGTGAGCTTGAGGATGGCCCGGCCGGTGGCGGACTTGCCGGAACCGGACTCGCCGACGATGCCGACCTTCTCCTTGCCGACGGTGAACGAGATGTCGCGCACCGCCTTCACCATCCGGTGCGGCGTCTTGAAGGTGACGCTGAGGTCCTCGACCTCTAAAAGCGGCTTGATCATTCGTCGCGCGGGTCCAGGACGTCGCGGAGCCCGTCACCGAACAGGTTGAAGGCGAGGCTGACGACGAGGATGGCGAGGCCGGGAGATGCGGCGAGGAACCAGCTGCCGAGCAGGTATTGCCGGCCGGTCGACAGCATGGCGCCCCATTCAGGCATCGGCGGTTGCGCGCCGAGGCCAAGGAAGCCCAGCGCCGCCGCGGTCAGGATGATGCCCGCCATGTTGAGGGTGATGCGGATGATCACCGAGGAGAGGCACATCGGCATCACGTGCTTGACGACGATGCGCCAGGCCGGCGCGCCCTGAGCGCGGATGGCGGCGATGTAGTCCGACGACCTCACCGTCAGCGTCTCGGCGCGGGCGAGGCGGGCGATCGGCGGCCAGACGGTCAAGGCGATGGCGATGACGGCGTTGCGGATGCCCGGGCCCAAGGCGGCGACGAAGCCGAGCGCCAGGATGAGCGGTGGGAACGACAGGAAGATGTCGGTGATCCGCATCAGGATCGTGTCTGTCCAGCCGCCGAAGTAACCCGACGTCGTGCCCATGATGAGGCCGATCGGCGCGGCGATGACCGCGACCAGGGTGGTGATCTGCAGCGTGATGCGCGAGCCGTAGACGACGCGGCTGAAGATGTCGCGGCCGAGCTCGTCGGTGCCGAAGAAGTGATCGCCGGACGGCGGCAGCAGGCGAGTCTGCAGATTCTGCTCGTTCATCGGGTAGGGGGCGATCCAGGGCGCGAAGATCGCGATCAGGAGCAGCACCATCAGGATGGTGAAACCGATCATGGCGAGCGGGTTCTGGGCGAAGCGGCGGCAGCCGAAATAGAGCCGCTGCAGGCTCGCTTGCGTGGGCGAGCGGCTGACCTCGGCGGTGAGGTAGCCGGCAAGCCCGCCCTTTTCGGATTCGACGGCGGTGGTCATCGGGTGCGGGGATCCAGGATCCTGTAGAGGAGGTCGCAGATGAGATTGATGGTGATGAAGAGAGTGCCGACGATGAGGACGCAGGCGAGCACGGCGTTCATATCGCCCGCGAGCAGGCCGGAGACCAGGTAGCGCCCGAAGCCGGGCCAGGCGAACACCGTCTCCGTCACCACGGCGCCTTCGAGAAGGATGACATAGGCGAGCGAGATGACGGTGACGAGCTGGACCGCGATGTTGCGGAAGGCGTGCTTGCGGATGACCTTCCATTTGGACAGGCCCTTCACCCGCGCCGCCAGGATGTACTCCTGGGACAGCTGGGCCAGCATGAAGCTGCGGGTCAGCCGGCTGATGAAGGCCATCGAGGCGAAGCTGAGGATGCTGGCCGGCAGCACGATGTGGGAGAAGGCGTTCTGCCAGACCTCCCACTCGCCGGCGATCGCCGCGTCGACCAGCAGCATGCCGGTGCGGCGGTCGACGATGTCGATATAGAAGACGTCGAGGCGGCCCGGCCCGCCGACCCAGCCCAGCACCGCGTAGAACAGCACCAGGCCCATCAGGCCGAGCCAGAAGGTCGGCGTCGAGTAGCCCAGGAGGCCGAGGATGCGGGCGAGATGGTCGATCGGGCTGCCCCGATAGACGGCCGCGAGCACGCCGATGGGAACGCCGACCGAGACGCCGATGGTGATCGCGATCGTTGCCAGCTCGATCGTCGCCGGGAACACCCGCATCAGGTCGTCGGAGACCTTGTTGCCGGTGAACAGAGCATTGCCGAAATTGCCCGACAGCATGTCGCGCATGAAGTAGCCGAACTGAACGTAGAGCGGCCTGTCCAGGCCGAGCTGCTTGTAGACCATGTCGTAGGTGGAGGCATCGGCCTGCTCGCCGACGATGGCGATCACCGGGTCGATGGGGAGCATCCGCCCCATGAAGAAGGTGAGCGCGAGAAGCCCCAGCAGCGTCACGATCGCTGACGAGCCGATGCGCCAGGCATCCCACACCCAGGGCGGCAGCTTCGATTGAACCGCTGCCTTCCGGCTGACGTCGGTCACGGCCATGAACTTAAGTCTCCGGCTTACTTGCTGGCCGAGGCGTAGTCGACCTTGAACGGCCCGATCTGGAAGTTCTTCACGTCCTTGCGGATCGCGATCGGGCGCACGGTCTGGAACATGTAGGCCATCGGCCCGTTCGCCAGCATGTGCTCCTGGATCTCCTTGTAGAGCACGATGCGCTTGGCCGGGTCCTTCTCCATCATCGCCGTGTCGGTCTTCTTGTTGATGGCCTCGTCGAACCAGGCCGACCGCCAGGACGGGTATTGGGCGAGCTTGGATTCGATCCGGTTGTCGGGATTGTAGGCGTGGCGCGAGATCATGCTGTGCGCGTCCGGGTAGCCGGCGCCCCAGCCGATCTGGCCGATCTCGAACTCCCGCGCCCGCATCTTGCTGAACAGGTTAGCGTCGGCCATCTGCTCGAGGTCGAGCTTGATGCCGACCTTGGCGGCATTGGCCTGGACGTGCTGGGCGACCGCAGGATTGAAGGTATTCGCAGACAGGATGTACTTCTTGCTGAAGCCGTTGGGATATCCGGCTTCAGTCAGCAGCTTCTTCGCCATGTCGAGGTCGAGCTTGAACGGCAAGCCGTCCTTCTCGTTGAGCGCGCCGAAGGCACCGGTCGGCACCAGGCTGTTCCGGGCCTTGCCCTGGAAGGCCATCACCGTCTTCTCGAGGCCCTCGTAGTCGACCAGGTAGCGGAACGCGAGCCGCACCTTCGGGTTGGAGAGGATGGGGTCGGCGACGTTGAAGGCGAAGTAGCTGTAACCGTGCATCACCGTCTGCTCGACGTGCATGTCCTTGTTCGCCGCCAGCGCCTTCAGATCATCGGAGCTGAGCAGCCGGCCGACGTCGATATCGCCCTTCTCCAACTGCAGGCGCTGAGCGCCGGACTCCGGCACATGGCGGATGATCACTCGCTTCAGGCCGGGCTTGGTGCCGAAGTAGTTGTCGTTGGCCTCAAGGATCACCACGTCGTTGGCGTTCCAGGTGCGGACCCGGTAGGGGCCGACGCAGTCGGACTGGGTCTTGAACCAGCCATTGCCGTGGTCGCTCTTGCCGTCGGTCACCTTGGCGTTCTTCTCGCCGGTCTCTTTGTTCAGCACCGAAGAGACGTTGCTCGAGAAGACGGACGAAAGCAAAAGGCCGACCGGGTAGGGCTTGTCGAGCTTGAGCTGCAGCGTCAGGTCGTCGACGGCGACGATCTGCTCGTCGACCTTCTCGGAGGTGAAGCCCCATTCCTTGAGGTTGGCGGCATTGCCGAAGTTGAGGTGGATGGCGCGCTTGAGCGACCAGGCCGCGTCATGGGCGGTCGCGGGCTTGCCGGAGGGGAACGTGAGGTCCTTCCGCATCTTGAAGGTCAGCGTCAGGCCGTCGGCGGATGTCGACCAGCTCTCGGCCAGCTGCGGCTCGATCTTGGCGACGTCCTTGATGTTGGGCTGCACCAGGCGGTTGCAGACGTTGATCATGATGTCGTTGCCGTTGACTTCGCCGATCTGCGCCGGATCGAGGGTGATCAGCGCATCGAGGTTCCAGGCCATCACCAGCGCGTCCTTCGGCGTCGCAGCGACGGCCGGCTGGGCCGCAAGCCCGAGGAAGGCCGCGAGGACGACGCTCGAAGCGAGGACGGTACGCATCAAAGCCTCCAAGAACTTCTGGTTGGTGCCCCCGGCGTTTTGCGCCGCGACCGTTCATTGACAGCCGGCATTGGATAGCGTGGCCGAACCGGGGCGTCCACTCAAGGCTTGTTTAGCCCCCGGTCTATCGGTTCGGGCCTTCCTTGGCGCTCTCGGGGCGCTCGTCGTCGCCTTCGAGGCCGCCGAAGAAGCGGACGATCCGCCTGAGGATGCCCGGCGCCAGGGCCGAGAGGGGGTTGACGCTGACTTCGGGGCGCTCGAGCGGGCCGGTGATGCGGAAGTCAGCGGCGACGACGCCCTCGTTCCGGCCGCCGGTGATGATGGTGCCGAGCAACGGGATGGCGCCGATGACCCGGTTCAGGGTGTAGGCCGGCACCGCCGTGCCCTCGATCTCGGCCACCTCGGTCTTGCGCTCGACCCAGCCGCGGGCGGTGATGCCGATCGAGCCGCCGCCGGCGAGTGCCTCGACGATCTCGATCCGCTGTTCGGTCTGCGCCAGCTTGGCGCTCAGGCGCGCGAAGCCGATGCCCGAGCCCGACAGCGCCTCGAAAATGCCCGAGAACGAGGCAAGCGAGGCGAGCCTGGCCAGGACCGGCGCCTTGACCACGGTGAAATCGGTGATGGTCAGGTCGCCCTCGAAGGGCAGGCCCTTGCCATCGATGTCGACGGTTCCGTCGAGCACCAGGCGGCCGCCGACCATGTTGTCGTAGAAGCCGAGCGCCCCCAGCATGGCGCCGGCGTCGAGCGAGGTCAGGTGGAAACGATGGCGCCTGTCGATCGCCGACATGTCGAGGCCGAAACGCCCTTCGGCGCCGACCCGGCCTTCCGCCCCGATGCGGCGCCACACCGCCCCGTCCGATTCCAGCGAGGCGCGGACGGTGGTGAAGGCCCGGTCGTCGCTGAGGCGGAGCTCCGCCACCTGGATCTCCACGCCGAGGGACGGCCCCTTCGACTTCGGCTTGGGCTCGTCCTCGGGCGCGAAAAGAGGCCGGAGGTCCAGCCGGGCACCGGAGATGCCGACCGCATAGCCGCCCTGCTGCCGGCGGCCGACGCCGACCCTGACGTCGCTGTTGCCAACCTTGAGCCGGGTCAGCTCAATGGTCTGGATCTCGGCGTCCTTGGCGAAGGCGATGCGGCCGCGGAGATCGAGGTCGTCTGCCGCCGCGCTCAGATCCTCCAGCGACACCAGCGTCGCGCGGTCGAGCTTGAGGATGAAGCGCGCGGTCCCCGGCTTGCCGGCAGCCTTCCGCCAGGCGATCTCGTCGAAGCGGACCCGGGCCTGGGCCAGGTCGAGGCTCACATCGATGTCGCTGGTGCCGTTGCTGCGCTGCTCGGCGATCACATGCGCGCGGATCGGGCCGCTCCCTTTGTCCTGCAGCGGCAGGTCGAGGGCCTTCCGTCCCGCATCGTCGACCCGTCCGGTGACGTCGAAACGACGGCGAACCTGGGGCGCGTCGTCGAAATTCTCCCGCCACTCGAACTCGACGGGCACACCCTGCAGGAGACCTTCGCCCTTCACCACCATGCCGCGGCCGTCGAGGGCGAGCGCGCCCTTGGCCTCGCTCACGTCCCAGTTCCGGATCACCTTGGGGATGGCGACACCGCGAAGGTTCGCCGCGGCCGAGACCGCGACCTGCTCGATCTTCAGATTGGTGATGAGCGGAAAGTCGAAGCGGAGCCGGATGGCGGCGTCGCCGGCGACGCCGTCGAGCCCGATGCCGAGCCTGCTGGTGTATCCCAGCGGCTTCGAGTCGATCAGCTTGAGGGCATCCTTGACCGGCCCGCCGATCACCACCTCGATCGCCGCGCGCTCGCGGTCGTTGTCGAGCCCGGTCAGGGCCACGGTCGACTGACTGACGCGGAGGCTGTCGAGGACGCCGCCGGCGATCGCCAGGTCGAAGCGGGTGTCGGAGAAGGTCGCGGTGCCCCTGACTTGGCGCACCGGCGGCATCGGCGCGAGATAGCGGACGGTCAGGTTCTCGTAGGCAAGGCCGCCGGCGACCGAGCGGACGGACGGATCGCGAAGATCCTTGAGCTCGCCGGTCAGCTTGAGCCTGGCCTCGCGCACGATCCCCCGGCTGATGTTCTCGGTCACCCAGCGCCGCGCATTGCGGCCGAGCTTCTCCGGCCAATAGTTGTGGAGCTGGTCGGCCTCCACGTTCTCGACCACGGCATCGGCCTCGACCAGCCCGCGCCCGACGAGCCCGGTCAGCCGCCCGGAGGTGCGGACGATCGGACCGCCGAGATCGACGATCAGCCGCTCGACCTCGATGGTGTCGGCGCCGCGATCGAAGCGGGCGCGGAGCTGGGCGCCGGCGACGGCGAGATCGTCGCGGTAGAGCTCCGGGATCGCGATGGTGCCGGGGCCGGCTGCCGCCTCGATCCGCCCTGACAGCACGCGCCCGTCGCGGTCGAACGTCGCGAACACCGTGCCGTCGATGGCGAGCTTGAAGCGATTGAGGTCGGTGAAACGCGTGGCAAGCGCAGCGGGCTCGACCTTGTCGAGCTGAAACTGGGTTTCGATGATGCCGGTCGAGGCCAGGTAGCGTCCGGCGCCGTCGATCCGCGTCTTGTAGCCGCCGATGTCGGCATTCCCCTGGACCCGGAGCCTGAGTCCGTCCGGGCTCCGCTCGAAGCGGAAATCGACGTCGGTCGCGCGCCAGAGGATGCCGGCCGCGAGGTCGCTGACGGAGACATCGGCGCCGGTGATGACGACACGGTCGAGGAGACCGGCTGAAACGCCCGGCCGCTTCGGACCGGAGAGATCGTCGAACAGCCCGGCGAACAGCGCGCCGGCCGAGCGTTCGTCGCCGCTCTCGTCGAGGCCGAGGTCGATGCGGCTGTCGGCGCCGCGGGTGAGCCTGAGCCGGGGCCTCACCAGCTCGATCTCGGTCGGCCGGATCTGGCCGCGGGCGATCTCGGTCAGGCTCAGCTTGACGGCGATGTCGGGGAGCGAGGCGATGACGCCGCCATCGGCGCCGATCGCCTGCACGTCGCTGGCGCGGAGGTCGACAGCCCGCTCCCACCCCGCCCAGATCAGGCGGGTGGAGCCGATTCGAGCCCGGATGCCCTTCTCCTCGGCGCTCAAGGCCCGCTCGAGATAGGGAGTCAGCATGTCGAGGGGGATCGGTCCCTGGTTCAGCCGCCAGACCAGGAGCGCAGCGGCAATCATCACGCCGGCGATGACGCCGCCCACGATCTCGATGGCTTTGACGACGACCCGTGGCATCTAGGCGGCACTCGCGGCTTGACGGTCACCCGAGGGCTCCCGCACCTTCGCCCGCTCGGGAACGCCTCCTTCTGATGACAAGCTTACTCCGATTCGCCAACTCCGACCTAACCCCGCGGCCGGCCGATCCGGGCGCGGTGGGGACCGCCTCCCAGCGCTGGCGGGAGCGCGCCGCCGACCTCGACGATGCCGCCGAGAGGGACGCCGCGCTGGCGCTGATCGACCACCCGGAAACGGGCCTGCTCCTCAGAACGGTCTTCGGGTCGAGCCCGTTCCTTACCGAGTGCCTGCTGGCCGAGATCCCGTTCGCCCTCCGCCTCGCAGAGAAGGGGACGGATTCGGGCCTCGCCGAGGCCCTCGCCGCGATCCCGCCGCTCGGCCGCGAGGACGATCAGGCTGCCCTGATGGCCGGGCTTCGCCGCGCCCGGCGGAAGGCGGCGCTCGCCATCGCGCTCGCCGACATCGCCGGCATGTGGCCGGTCGAGAAGGTGACGCGGGCCTTGAGCGATCTCGCCGAGGTGGCCCTGCAGGCGACGATCGATCACCTGCTGCGCCGCCTGAGGGCGACCGGCAAGGTCCCGATCCCCGACCACGAGCCACCGTCCGAGCGCTCCGGGCTGTTCGTGCTCGCCATGGGAAAGCTCGGCTCGCGCGAGCTCAACTACTCGAGCGACATCGACCTGATGGTCTTCTACGACGAGACCCTGCCCGGCTTCGCCGAGGTCGACGACCTGCAGCAGCGCTTCGTCCGCCTGGTCCGCGACATGGTCCGGATCATCTCCGAGCGGACGGCGGAGGGCTATGTCTTCCGCACCGACCTTCGCCTCAGGCCCGACCCAGGGGCGACGCCGGTGGCGATCTCCGTCGGAGCCGCCGAGGTCTACTACGAGAGCCTGGGCCAGAACTGGGAACGGGCGGCGATGATCAAGGGCCGCCCGGTCGCCGGCGACCTCGCCGCCGGGCGGAGGTTCCTGAAGCACCTGAAACCCTTCGTCTGGCGGAAGCACCTCGACTTCGCCGCCATCCGCGACATCCATTCGATCAAGCGCCAGATCCATGCGGCCAAGGGAGGCGCCGACATCGCCTTTGCCGGCCACAATCTCAAGCTCGGCCGCGGCGGGATCCGCGAGATCGAGTTCTTCGCCCAGACCCAGCAGCTGATCTGGGGCGGACGCGACCCGACGCTGAGGGTGCGGCCGACGATCGAGGCCCTGGACGCCCTGGTCGCTTCCGGCCGGGTGACGCGGGAAGCGGCCGACGACCTCGCCGACGCCTACCGGACCTTGCGGACCGTCGAGCACCGCCTGCAGATGATCGCCGACGAGCAGACGCAGACCCTGCCGTCGGACGCGGCCGGCCTGGAACGCCTTGCCGCTTTCCTCGGATATGCCGGCGCCGAGGACTTCGGCCGGACGATCACCCAGGTGCTGAAGCGGGTCGAGCGCCGCTACGCCCGCCTGTTCGAGGAGGCGCCCAGCCTCTCCGGCCCCGGCAACCTGGTCTTCACCGGCACCGAGGACGACCCCGGCACGATCGAGACCCTGACCGGCTTGGGATACCGGGATGCCTCCATGGTCTGCGCCAGCGTGCGCGGCTGGCACCACGGGCGTTACCGCGCGACCCGCAGCGAACGCGCCCGCCAGATCCTGACCGAGCTGATGCCGGCGCTGCTGGAAGCGCTGGCGAAGACCTCGGACGCCGACGGCGCCTTCCTCCGCTTCGATGCCTTCCTGAAGGCGCTGCCGGCCGGCGTCCAGGTGTTCTCGCTTTTGCACCAGAACCCGCGCCTTTTGGCCCTCTTGTCGGAGGTGATGGGATCGGCGCCGCACCTGGCCGAGGCGCTCGGCAGCCACCCGAACCGGCTCGAGGCCGTGCTGACGCTGCAGTCCGCCGGCGAGCCGCCGGATGCCGAGAGCCTCAAGGCCGATCTCGACCGGGCCCTCGACGACGCCGACGGCTACGAAGCCGTTCTCGACCTCACCCGCCGCTGGGCGGAGGACCGCAAGTTCGCTCTGGGTCTCCGCATGCTCTCCGGGGAGAGCGATGCCGACCGGCTGGGGCCGGCGATCTCCGACATCGCCGAGGCGGTGGTCGACCGACTGGCCGATCGCGCCGGGCGCCAGCTCGCCGAGGCGCATGGCCGCGTACCCGATTCCGGAATGGCCGTGCTCGCGCTCGGCAAGCTCGGCGGCCGCGAGATGACCATCGGCTCCGACCTCGACATGATCTTCGTCTACGACTCGCCGGTCGACCGCGAGTCCGACGGCGCGAAGCCGCTGCAGGCGGGCCTCTTTTTCGGGCGCTGGAGCCAGCGACTGATCTCCGGCCTCACCGTCAGGACCGCCGAGGGAACGCTCTACGAGGTCGACATGCGGCTCCGGCCTTCGGGCAACAAGGGCCCGATCGCCTCCAACCTCGACGGCTTCGTCCGCTATCAGACGACCGAGGCCTGGACTTGGGAGCACATGGCGCTGACGCGGGCACGGGCGATCGCTGGTTCACCGGCCCTGATGGCGGCCGCCGAGACGGCGGTCCGCGACATCCTGACGACCCCGCGCGATCCGAGGAAGCTGCTCGCCGACGTCGCCGATATGCGCCAACGCATGGCCAAAGAGCATCCGGGCGGGTCTCCCTGGAATGTGAAGCACCGGCCGGGCGGAATGGTGGATATCGAGTTCCTCGCCCAGTATCTGCAGCTGCTCCATGCTCCAAGGACACCCTCGGTACTCGCCGCCAACACCACCGACGCGCTCGACCGTCTCGCCGACGCTGGCGCGCTCGGCCGGGCCGAGGCGGACCGGCTGATCGACACCATGCGGCTCTGGCGCCGGCTCCAGGGGTTTCTTCGACTCACCACCGGCGGCGCCTTCGATCCGAAGACCGCGTCCGAAGGCGTGAAGCGGGCGCTTGCCGCGGCCGGCGGCGCTGCCGACCTCGTCGACCTGGAGGCCAAGACGGCAAGCGCGGCAGCGGCGGCTCGCGACCTCTACCGCCGGCTCGTCGACGATCCGGCCGAGGCATTGAAGAAGGAGGCCAGCGCATGAGCATCGCCGTCGGCGCCAAGGCGCCCGCCCTCACCCTGCCGGTCTCCGGCGGCGGCGAGCTCTCGCTCGCCAAACTCAAGGGCAAGCCCGTCGTCCTCTATTTCTATCCGAAGGACGACACCTCGGGTTGCACTCGGGAGGCGCATGACTTCCGCGACGCCCTTGCCCGCTTCAAGAAGGCCGGCGCCGAGGTCATCGGCATCTCCAAGGATTCGGTCGCGAGCCATGACAAGTTCAAGGCCAAGCACCGACTGCCGTTCCCGCTGCTCGCGGACACCGAGGGCAAGGCCTGCGAGGCCTTCGGCACCTGGGTCGAGAAAAGCCTGTACGGTCGGAAGTACATGGGGATCGAGCGCGCCACTTTCGTCATCGACGGCAAGGGCGCGATCCGGCATATCTGGCGCAAGGTCAAGGTGCCCGGACATGTGGACGAGGTTCTCGCTGCCGTCCAGTCGCTCTAGGAGATTTCGCGGTTGCGGTTTCAGGAACAAGGCGCGAATTTCGGCGATGCCGCGCCAACGGGACGCCTCGCCCAGCTGCTCGCCTATTGGCAGCGACTGAAGCCGGACGGATTGCCGTTGCGCCGCGACATCGACCTGATGGGCATGAACCCCGCCATCCTGCCGCATGTCTTCATGGTCGACGTCCTCGATGGCGGGCAGCGGTTCCGCTGGCGCTTCATCGGCGCCCATATCGTCAGGCATGCCGGGACCGACGATACCGGGCTCGACCTCGACATCAGCGTCACCCCGCATATGCGCTCGACCATCATCGGCCACTATCAGCAGGTGGTGCGCGAGCGCCGGCCGCTGTGCCATCGCGGCAATTTCGTCGGCCGCGACCGCCGCAACTATCACTACGAACGGCTTCTGCTTCCGGTACTGGCCGACGACGGGGCCTCCATCGACACCGTCCTCGGCGGCGCGGTGTTCGCGGCGGAGGCACACACATTGCCGTGACCGTCCAGGCCGGGCTGCCCAGGTCCGTGCACCTGAGTTAAGTCCGCGTTAAGCTCCGGAGCACCAGCTTCCACCGCTCTCGAGTCACGGCGGGACGCCGCAGGAGCTATCGTTGCCTGAAGCGAGATCGCGCAATTTCCGGAGCCGGGACTCGATCTTCGAGGAGATCGAGCCCCCGGGCAAGCTCGCCACGCTCCTCGCCTTCTGGCGGGGTCTCGTTCCGTCGGGCCTGCCGGGACGCCAGCACCTCGATCCGATCGCGATCGGAACGGCATTGCTTCCCTACGTCTTCCTCGCCGACGTCCTCGACGGCGGCCAGCGGTTCCGCTGGCGGCTGGTCGGAACGCACATCGTCGACCATGCCGGCATCGACGATACCGGCAAGGAACTCGGCGCCACGGTCGCACCGGGCACGCGCGATGCCATCATCGGCCACTATCGCCAAGTCGCACGGGACCGGCAGCCGCTCTGCCATCGCAGCGGGTTCGTCGACCAGGATGGACGGGTCTACCGCTACGACCGGCTCCTGCTGCCGATGGCCTCGGACGGCGTCACCGTCGACATGATCCTCGGCGGCGCCGTCTTCGGGCAGCTCAGATCCTCCTGACCTAGCCGCTCGCCGTCCTCGGTGCGCGGCCCGCCGCGACGATCTGACGGATGAGGATGGGGCTCGCCACCGCAAGGCCGGCGAGCGTGCTCGGCAGGCCGGGCGCGATGGTCGGCAATGCCGCGATGCCGAGGATGATCCGCTCCCACGCAGCGAGCGGCGCCAAGGCGTAGCCACCGAAAGCCGCTGACAGCAACACGATGCCGGCAGCGCAGCCGAGCGTCGTCATGATGAAGTCCGGCCAGTTGAACTCCGGCGTCACGATCAGCATCGCCGGCCCGTAGACGAAGACGAAGGGCACCAGAACCTTGCCGAGGCCGAGCCGAAACGCCGTGTTGCCGGTCTTGAACGGATCCGCCCCGGCCATGCTGGCGCCGGCATAGGCGGCGAGCGCAACCGGAGGGGTGATGTCGGCGAGCACGCCGTAATAGAAGACGAAGAAGTGCGCCACGATCGGCTGCACGCCCAGCATCACCAGCGCCGGGGCCGATACCGTCACCATGATGATGTAGTTGGCCGTCGTCGGCACGCCGCAGCCCAGCAGAACGCAGACGAGTCCGGTCAGGATCAGCGTGAAGAAGAGAGCGACGCCCTTGTCCGTCATCAGCCCCGTCGGCATCAGCGACAGGACGACGTCGCCGAGCTGGGCTGCGAACGAGGTGACGATGAACGACAGCTTGAAGCCGACGCCGGTCAAGGTGACGATGCCGACGATGATGCCGACGGTCGCCGCCGCCGCGCCGACCGAGATCGCGTATTTGGCGCCGACGACGAAGGCGTCGATGAGGTCGACGACGCGGGCACGGCCCTCGTCGGAGGCGAGCCCGGCGCGCACGGCCAGCACGATCACGACGGCGATCATCGGCAACGCGAAGGCGAGCATGGTGGTGACCCCGGCAGCGATCGAGGCGACCAGCGCCGCGAAGTAGCCGATGGTGATCACGGGCGAGCGGCCGAGGCCGACGACGAGGCAGGAGGTGATGCCCCAGAACGCGGCGAGATAGGGCGTGAAGCCCGAGAACAAGATGAGCAGCAGCGAGAGGAGCGGCATCACCGTCTGCCAGCCGGTCCTCAAGACCTCCATCGCGTCCGGAAGCTCGTCGGGGCGAAGCCCGCGCATGCCGGTGCGCTTGGCCTCGAAATGCACCTGGCAGAAGACGCCGAAGAAATGCATGAAGGCAGGCACGATCGCCGCCAGGATCACGGTGGTGTAGGAGACGTTCAGGAACTCGACCATGAGGAAGGCGGCGGCGCCCATGATCGGGGGCGTGATCTGCCCGCCGGTGGACGCGGTCGATTCGACCGCCGCGGCGAAGTGCCGGGGATAGCCGAGGCGGATCATCGCCGGAATGGTGAGCGAGCCCACGGTCACGGTATTGGCGATCGACGAGCCCGAGATCATGCCGAACAGCGCCGAGCCGAAGATCGAGACCTTGGCAGGCCCGCCGGCATATCGCCCGGCGACGCAGGACGCCAGGTCGATGAACAGCTTGCCGAGCCCGATCCGCGTCGCCAGCACGCCGAACAGCACGTAGTGGAAGACGTATGTCGCGACCACGCCGAGGGCGATGCCGTAGATCCCCTGGCTGGTGAGATAGAGGTGGTTGACGATGTTCGACCAGCTGGCGCCCGGATGCTGAAGGATGCCCGGCATCGACGGACCGAAGTAGGCGTAGAGCATGACCAGCATGGCGATGATCGGCAGCGGCCAGCCGACGCCGCGCCGCGTCGCCTCGAGCAGCACGACGATCAGCACGGTTCCCATCGCGACGTCGATGAGGAGCGGATTGCCGACGCGGAAGGCGAGATCGGCGAAGATCCAGGGTACGTAGAGGCTGGCGACAGCCGAGGCCGCCGCCAGCCCCCAGTCGAGCAGCGAGATCCCGCCCGGCCGCCACCAGACCGACTCGGCCATCCGGTCCTGATCCGCTTTCCGCGCGGAAAAGACCAGGAAGATGAGGCCGATGACGAAGGCCATATGGATGCCGCGATGAGTGGTCTCGCGCAGCAGGCCGAACCCGGCGGTGTAGTAGTGGAAACCCGACAGCGTCAGCAGCAGGCCGGCGACGATCCAGGCGGTGCCCGGGCGCAATGGCCGGAACCGCATCTCCGGATCGAATTTCTCCTCGAGCGAGCGGCCCTCGACCGGCACGGTGGGAATGGCGGTGGACATGGGCAGGCTCATCGGGCGGAAGAGATCGGAAAAAGAAGGCCCCTCGCCCGCGGCTGCGAGGGAGGGGCCGGTCGACGGCGACGATCGAAAGGCGGCTTACTTGATCAGGCCGGCTTCCTTGTAGAACTTCTCGGCGCCCGGATGCAGCGGCACGCTCGGACCGGCGAGCGCGGTTTCCTTGCGGATCGACTTGCCTTTGGCGTGGCCGGCGTCGAGCGCGGCGCGGGTCTTGTCGCTCCACAGGCCCTTGGTGACTTCGTAGACCACCGCCTCCGGCACCTTGACCGAGGTGATCCATTGCGCACCGACCGCCAGCGTCTTGGCTGCGGCCGCGCCCTTGTAGGTGTTGGCCGGGATCTCGTCGCGGGCGAAGAACGTGTACTTCTTCAGGATCGCGTCGGCCTGCGGGCCGTCGATCGGCACGATGTCGATGCCGGGGCCGGCCGCCGCCAGCTCGGTGATGGCGCTGGTGGGGTAGCCGCCGACGAAGATGAAGGCGTCCATGCCGCCGTCCCGCATCTTCTCCGCCGCCTGGTTCGGCTTCAGGTAGTCGGCCTTGACGTCCTTCTCGGAGAGGCCCCAGCCCTCGAGGATGATCTTGGCGTCGACCAGCGTGCCCGAGCCCGGCTCGTCGAGCGAGACGCGCTTGCCCTTGAGGTCGGCGACCGTCTTGATGTTGGCGCTCTTCGCCGCCACCAGATGGATGCTCTCCGGGTAGAGATTGGCGATGAAGCGGAGATCGGCGTTCTTCTCCTTGCCTTCGAACAGGCCGGTGCCCGAGAAAGCCCAGTAGGTGACATCGGCCTGGGCGAAGCCGGACTCGAGCGCGCCCGACTGGATGCCGTTGATGTTGGCGACCGAGCCGTTCGACGCCTGCGCGGTCAGCAACAGGCGGGGCGGGCTGGAGACGGCGTTGGCGATCAGGCCGCCCACCGGATAGTAGGTGCCGGCGGTGCCGCCGGTGCCAATGCGGAAGAAGGCGGGCGCCTGGGCGAAGGCGTCACGGCCGATCAGGGCGGCCGCCGCGGCGCCGGCGGCCGTCAGGGCGAAGTCGCGTCGGGTCAAGCGCATGGATCTCTCCTCGGGAGGGGACGGGGGCGAACTGGCGTCAGTCTCATCCGCCGGGCTGTCGGATTTCAAGCCGGAGACCGAAGATAAATCAGTCTTCGCTTCCCTTCCGGAACGGCGAGAGCTCCATCAGCCGCTGGATCTCGCGGGCGACATGGGCCCGCTCGCGCTTCAGCGCATCGGCGACGGGCTTGGCCAGACGCGGATCGAAGATGTGGTGCAGGCTGTAGGTCGCGGTCGGAAGATATCCGCGCTGGATCTTGTGCGGGCCCTGGGCGCCAGCTTCGACCCGCTTCAGGCCATGCTCGATCGCGAAGTCGATGGCGCGGTAGTAGCACGCCTCGAAATGCAGGAACCTGTAGTCCCCGTCGGCGCCCCAGTTGCGGCCGTAGAGCGTGTCGGTGCCGAGCAGGTTGAGCGCGCCGGCGATCATCCTGCCGCCGGCCTCGCCGACGATCATCACCACGCGGTCGGCCATGGTCTCGCCGAGGCGGAGGAAGAACGCCTCGTTGAGGTAGGCATGCGCCCATTTGCGGTCGACAGTGTCGAGATAGTAGCGGTGGAAGGTCCGCCAATGGCGTTCCTCGATCTCTTTGCCGGTCAGCGCACGGACGACGATGCCGCTGTCGGCGACCTCGCGCCGCTCCTTCCTGAGCGTCTTCCGCTTGCGCGACGACAGCGCTTCCAGGAAGTCCTCGAAGCTCTCGTAGCCCTCGTTGGTCCAGTGGAACTGCAGCCCGGTACGCCTGAGCCATCCGGCCTCGCCGAGCTCGGTCCACTCGGCCTCGGTCGGGAAGGTGATGTGGACCGACGACGCCCGCCGCTTCTCGGCAAGCGTCCGCGACGCCTCGGCGAGCTGGGCCAGGAGACCGGGGTCGGCGCCGGGCCTGAGCAGGAAGCGCCGGCCGGTCGCCGGCGTGAACGGAACCGCGATCTGGAGCTTCGGGTAGTAGCGGCCGCCGGCCTGGATATAGGCCTCGGCCCAGCCATGGTCGAAGACGTATTCGCCCTGCGAATGGCTCTTGAGATAGGCGGGGACGACGCCGAGCAGGGCACCGGCATCGTCGGTCGCGACCAGGTGCTGGGGCAGCCAGCCGGTCTCCGGCGAACAGCTGCCGGATACCTCGAGCGCGCTCAAGAAGGCGTGCGACAGGAACGGATTGTCCGCCCCGGCGCAGGCATCCCAGTCGGCCGCCGCAATCGCGGCGACACTTTCGACGACGCGGACGGTCACCTGTCCGTCGCCGTCCATGGCGGCTACAGCAGCTCGAAGGTGCCCTCGACCTCGGCGGCCACGCCCAAGGGCAGCGCATTGGTGCCGACGGCGACGCGGGCATGACGGCCGAGATCGCCGAACACCTGCACCATCAGGTCCGACGCACCGTTGACCACCTTCGGCTGGTCCCTGAAGCCGGTCGTGCACTGGACGAATCCGACCAGCTTCAACACACGACCGACCTTGTCGAGGTTGCCGCCGCAGGCGGCCTTGGCCTGCGCGATCAGGTTGAGCCCGCAGAGGCGCGCCGCCGCGGCGCCGTCCTCGATCGAGAGGTCCTGGCCGACCGTGCCGACATACTTGATCTGGCCGTTCAGCACCGGAATCTGGCCGGCGACGAACAGCAGGCGGCCGGAAATGGTGTAGGGAACGTAGTTGGCCGCCGGCGCCGCCGGCTTCGGCAGCTCGATCTTCAGTTCCTTCAGCCTCGCCTCGATGCGCCCGGACATGCGCCATGCTCCTTGAAACAGTTGGGCGCGCACGATATCCGCTTTGGGGCTGACGGGGAAAGCGAGGGATGTCGATGGCCGAACCGATCCTGATCGGGCGTGGGAAAGCGCCGGTGCATCTGCTGCCGGCCATGGCCAACCGCCATGGGCTGATCGCCGGCGCCACCGGCACCGGCAAGACCGCCACCCTCCAGGGCCTGGCCGAGGGCCTGTCCGCCGCCGGCGTGCCGGTCTTCGTCGCCGACGTGAAGGGCGACCTCGCGGGGCTCAGCCAGCCCGGCCGCGGCGACGCCAGGCTGATGGAGCGGGCGAAGACCACCGGACCCGCCGGATACCGCCCGGCGGCCTTCCCGGTGCTGTTCTGGGACCTGCTGGGCAAGCAGGGCCATCCGCTGCGCGCCACCATCTCGGAGCTGGGCCCGCTCCTGCTCTCCCGCCTCCTCGGCCTGAACGAGGTGCAGGAGGGCGTTCTGGCGCTGGCCTTCAAGCTCGCCGACGACGAAGGGCTGCTGCTTCTCGACCTCAAGGACCTCCGCGCCCTCCTCCAGCACGTGGCCGAGCAGGCCGACACGCTGCGCGCCACCTATGGAATGGTGTCGGCACAATCGGTCGGCGCCATCCAGCGCGGTCTCCTGCAGCTGGAGGAGCAGGGCGGCCTCGCCTTCTTCGGCGAGCCGGCGCTCGACCTCAACGACCTGCTGCTGACGGATGCGCAAGGGCGGGGTGCCATCAACGTGCTGGCCGCCGACCAGCTGATGCAGCGGCCCCGGCTCTACGCCACCTTCCTCCTCTGGCTGCTCTCGGAGCTGTTCGAGGCGCTGCCCGAGGCCGGCGACCTGGAGAAGCCGAAGCTCGTCTTCTTCTTCGACGAAGCGCATCTCCTGTTCAAGGATTCGAGCCCGGCACTGATCGAGAAGGTCGAGCAGGTGGTGCGCCTGATCCGCTCCAAGGGCGTCGGCGTCTTCTTCGTGACCCAGAGCCCGCTCGACCTGCCGGAAAGCGTGCTGGGTCAGCTCGGCAACCGCGTGCAGCACGCGCTCCGCGCCTTTACGCCGAAGGACCAGAAGACCATCCGGGCCGTCGCCGAGACGTTCCGGGCGAGTCCCGGCCTCGACACCGAGAAGGCGATCTCCGAGCTGGCGATCGGCGAGGCGCTGGTCTCGATCCTGGACGAGCGCGGCACGCCGACGCCGGTGATGCGCACGCTGATCCGCCCGCCGGCCTCGCGCCTCGGCGCGATCACGCCGGACGAGCGCCGGGCGACGACCCAGATGAGCCCGGTCGGAACGCGCTACGACGAGACGGTCGACCGCGAGTCCGCCTTCGAGCAGCTCAGCCAGCCCGCGACGCCCCCGCCCGGCAGCAATCCCTGGGGCCGAGCTGCAGACGCCGTCGGCCTCCCCAATCCCTGGGGCACGCCGCGCGAGGCACCGTCAGCCCCGCGGGCACCCGGCACCCGCATCCCGAGCACGCGCCTGCCGCCACGCCCGGCCCCGGCCGGCCGGCAGCGCCAGACCATTGCCGAGACGGCGGTGAAGAGCGTGGTCCGCTCAGTCAGCTCCTCGATCGGCTCGGCCATCGGCCGGCAGATCGTCAGGGGCGTGCTGGGATCGATCCTGAAGGGGTAGAGACCAGCCCTACTTCTTCTTGCCCGACGGAGCGCCGGCGCTCTTACCAGAGGAGAAGGTCGCCGCCGCGGCGGGTGCCTTGACCTTGGTCTGCTTCGGCTTCTTAGCTTCGCGATTGCTGCGCATCTGGCCTTTGGCCATGTTCATCTCCCCCGGTTGAGGCCTCGCGACGAAGCGAGGCTGGTACCCTTGATCTTATAGCCGCTTAGCGATCCTGCGTCCGGTTTTCCGGCGCCAGCGGCGGATATCCATAGTGGGTCCGCGCGATCGTGCAGGCGTCGTCGCCGGGAAGGCATGCCCGGCAGACGTCCGGCCGTACGTCATAGACCGAGCACGAGGTCGAGACACCGACCTCGCCCACCAGGGCCGTGCAGCGATCGCCCTCGCATCGCATCCGTCCGGACGCGTCGTCGACGAACGCCGGCGGAATCCGCGCCAGCGTCTCGTCGTCCTCGAGCGTGAACCTCGGCCACTCGGCCGAGTATGCACAGCACGCCCCGCAGCCCTGGCAGACGGAGACACCAACGTCCTCCGCCGGCCGGGCGTCGCTCATTTCCGGGCTTTGCGGGCGGCGTAACGGGCATCGCGGGCGGCCTTCTGCTCGGCCTCCAGCGCCACCTTCTTCGCGGCCTCCTCGGCGTCGCGAAGCACCTTCTCGGCCGCCCTCTTCTCGGCCTCGACGGCCTGGCGGGCCAGCTCCGCCTGACGCGCCACCTCGCGTTCGGCATTGCGCACCTCGCGGGCCGCCTGGATCGCCGCCCGGTTCGCCTGCCTGGCGACGACTTCGGGGTCGTCCGGCCCCGGCTTCGCCTTGAACTTCGCCAGCGCCTTCTTCTTGGCCTCTTCCGCAGACTTCAGCCGGTCGCTGAAGCTCTTTTCCTTAAAACCGCTCATATCGCTCCGTACCTCGTTTACGCCGCATCCGTCCGCGACGGCCGGCCTTGCCTCAAGCCACGCGCCCGGCTCTCACGCCTCGGGCTCCGGCTTCGCGCGCCGGATCACCTTGGACTCGAGGCTGTTGGTGCCGAGCGTCTCGCCCGTCGCCGTCACCTCGAAGACACCCCGGAATTCCGAGAACTTGTCCGGCTTGCCGGCCACCTCGCTGGTGGTCGCGAGCGCGACGAAGAACGGCGCCACGTCGCCCTTGCGGGCCTCCATCTCGGCGGCGTCCTGGTACCAGACCTCGAGGAAGATGTCTCGCGGCGCCGGCACCACCTTCGCCCCCTTCGGGGCCGCCGACGGCTTCGCCGGGGGCGCCTGCCGCCACGTCTTGGCCCAGGTCACGGGAATGGTGTCGATCAGGCGCCCGTTCTGGCGGCGCTCCGCCTTCCTAAGTCGGCTTACGAACTTCAGCTCGAAGCCGTCGATGTTCTGAGCCATGCTATCCTCTTCTGCATCTCGCCAAGGATATATAGGAACGAAGGCGCGGCGGGGCCCGCAATCGGGCGGTCAGGCCTTCGCTGAAGCGCATCGACGCGTTTTTCCGCTTTCTGGCGAGTTGCCATGCCAGCCCCGAGGCTCTAGCCTCCGGCCAGAACCTCACGATCTTTCCGATCCGACACAAACCTACGGAGTGGGCGATGCCTGACCAGGCCCCGGCGCAGTGGCTGAGCAATTCCTTGATCGTTTCGCGCTATCGGGAGAAGACCCCGGGCTCGGCCAAGCTGGCGAAGGAGGCGGCCGAGGTCTTCCCGTCCGGCCTGACCCATGATTCGCGCTACCTCGAGCCCTATGCCCTCTACGTCGACCGTGCCCAGGGCGCCCACAAGTGGGACGTCGACGGCAACGACTACGTCGACTACTTCGGCGGCCACGGGGCGCTGCTGCTCGGCCACAACCACCCGGAGGTGACCAAGGCGGTCCAGGAGCAGATCGCCAAGGGCAGCCACTACGGCGCCAGCCACCCGCTGGAGGTGCGCTGGGCCGAGCTGGTGCACGAGATGGTGCCGTCGGCCGAGCGCGTGCGCTTCACCTCTTCGGGCACCGAGGCGACCCTGATGGGCGTACGCCTGGCCCGCGCTTTCACCGGCCGGTCGAAGGTGCTGCGCTTCAAGATGCATTTCCACGGCTGGCACGACCACATGACCTCGGGCATGGCCAACCACTTCGACGGCACCCCGACGACCGGCGTGGTCAAGGGCGTGGCCGACGCCGTGGTGCTGGCGACCGCCAACGACGAGGCCGGGACCCGGGCGGTGATCGAGGCCAACCCGGACATCGCCTGCGTGATCATCGAGCCGACCGGCGCCAGCTTCGGGCGCGTGCCGGTGAAGCCCGCCTTCCTGACCTTCCTTCGCAAGATCACAAAGGAGAAGGGCATCGTCCTGATCTTCGACGAGGTGGTGACCGGCTTCCGCGTCTCCCCCGGCGGCGCCCAGGCCGAGTTCGGCATCACCCCCGACATGACCTCGCTCGCCAAGATCCTGGCCGGCGGGCTGCCGGGCGGTGCCATCGTCGGGCGGAAGGACATCCTCGAGCTGCTGGACTTCGCCCAGACCAAGGCCAAGGGCGTCGAGAAGATCCAGCATCCGGGCACCTACAACGCCAACCCGATCTCGGCCGCGGCCGGCATCGCCGCGCTGACGATCATCAAGACGACCGACGCCAACAAGCGCGCCAACGCGTCCGCGGCCAAGCTTCGCGGCCTGCTGAACGACGCCATCGTGGCCGAGAGCGTGCCGTGGGCGGCCTACGGCACCTTCGCGGGCTTCCACATCTTCACCAACCCGAAGCGCCGCGCCATCGACCCCAAGAGCTTCGATGCGTTCGCCGCCGACCCGGAAGAGCTGAAGGGTGCCTGGAGCGCCAACATCACCCACAAGGTCCGGCTCGGCATGATGGTCAACGGCGTCGACATCAACGGCGGCCCGGGCGGCGTCATGTCGGCGGTCCACACCGATGCCGACCTCGAGCGGACGGCAGACGCCTTCCGCGCGACGCTCAAGCTGCTCAAGGACGAGGGTGATATCCGGTGACGGAACGCGATCTGAGCCAGCTCGAGCGCGAGCTCAAGGACGCTTTCAAGAACCGGGCGCTGCTCTACTGGTCGATCTACGAGGAGATCCGCCGCGAGCTGGGCGCGGAGAAGGCAGGCCAGATCCTCGCCCGCGCCATCGAGCGGCGGGGGAAGGATGCGGGCGACGCGCTCTTCCGCGGCGTGCCGGCGGAACCGCAGGCGATCGGCGAGCGCTTCCTCGCGGTGTCACCGGCGAACGGGCGGCTGTTCCCGACCGACGTCCGCCGCGACGAGAAGGGCGGCATGCATATCCACGTCAAGGTCTGCCCGCTGAAGGAGGCCTGGGAAGAGGCGAAGCTGCCGGCCGCCGACATGGCGACGATCTGCAGGATCGCCGGCCGTTTCGACAACGGCGTCTTCGGCGGCCGCGGCGTCAAGTTCTCGGCCGACACCTGGACCGCAGGCAAGGCGGGCTGCTGCCACCTGCACCTGGAACGGGCTGGCTGAACTATCCGCGCCGGTGGCGGCGCGTCAACTCTCGTAAGGGCTCGACGAACGACAGCGCGTAGTCGTCGTTGTCGAAGCCGCGGAACCGATAGGAGGTGACGCGGGCGAAGAAGCGACGGCGGTCGCCGGTGTAGGTGGAAATCGACCCGACGCTGCGCCCCTTGGCGAACAGCGTGTCGATGAACCGCCTGACGAACCCGATGACGGCGAGACGGGTGCAGACGAAGTTCAGCACCGTGCTCAAGACGAACTGCGGCCTCGCGCCGTGGAAATGCTGGGTGAACGCCAGGTTGGCGAACAGGATCGCGTTCTCCTCGGGCTCGCGGCGCAGAACGGTGATGGCGTTCGGAATCTCGAACTGGTCGAGGAAGTCGATGATCGCGTCCCGGTTGATGGCGTTGGCGGCGACGACGTTGGTAAGGGCCGCCTGCTCGAGCGAGCGGCGTCTGGCATCGAGATAGTCGCTGGACATGTCGTTTACGCGAAGGCCCCCCGAGGACGCGCGGAGATAGACGAGCGTCCGTGCGCCCACGCATAGATAGCGTGAGCGGGTGACCCTAATCCAATCTCCCCGTCAGGAAAAGCTCACAAGATCGGGAAGCGAAAAGGCGCGGCCACCGGCTGCGCCTTTTCGGACTTCCCGACGGATCCGGACGAGTCAGCTGCAGCCGGTGGTCGACCCGCAGCTGTCGCATTTGAGGCAGGTGCCGTTGCGGACCAAGGTGAAGTTGCCGCATTCGCCGCAGGAATCGCCCTCGTAGCCCTTGAGCTTCGCCTCGCGGCGCCGGGCGAGCTTGGCATCGACCGCCGCCATCACCTCCGGCTCGACCGCGAGCGCGGTCGCCCCTTCGGCGAAGCTGTGAATGGCCATGCCCGTGGTGCCTGTTGCCTGCGCCGTCGCGGCGTGGACCTGGACCACGTGCCCATTGGTTTCCACGCTCGCGGCGGCGCCGCCGCGGAAGACCACGAGGTTGGTGCGGACGAAGCCGCGGCTCAGCTTGTCGACCGGAACCTTCGGCGCCGGCCGCGGCAGAGCGCTCTCGCCCTCGCCCGATCCCATCGCGCCCGGCAGCAGGTCGTCCGGCTGGACATGAGCGAGATCGGTGCGGTCGAGGTAGCTGATGGCGAGCTCGCGGAAGATGTAGTCGAGGATCGAGGTCGACATCTTGATCGCCTCGTTGCCCTCGACCGGACCCGAGGGCTCGAAGCGGGTGAAGGTGAAGGCCTCGACGAACTCCTCCAGCGGCACGCCGTACTGGAGCCCGATCGAGATCGCGATGGCGAAGTTGTTGACCCAGGAGCGGAGCGCCGCCCCTTCCTTGTGCATGTCGATGAAGATCTCGCCGACCTTGCCGTCGTCGTACTCGCCGGTGCGGAGATAGACCTTGTGGCCGCCGACGCTGGCCTTCTGGGTATAGCCTTTGCGGCGCTGCGGCAGGCGCTGGCGGGACGCGATCCGCTCGATGATGCGCTCGACGATCTTCTCGGCGACCAGCGGCGCCTTCGCGGCCGGCGCCGCCTCGGCGATCTCCTCCATCTCATCGACGTCGTCGATGAGGGAGGAGGACAGCGGCTGGGAGAGCTTGGAGCCGTCGCGGTAGAGCGCGTTGGCCTTGAGGCCGAGGCGCCAGGACAGCATGTAGGCGTTCTTGCAGTCCTCGACCGACGCCGAGTTCTGCATGTTGATGGTCTTGGAGATGGCGCCGGAGATGAAGGGCTGGGATGCCGCCATCATCCGGATGTGGCTCTCGACCGAAAGCACGCGGGTGCCGATGCGACCGCAGGCGTTGGCGCAGTCGAAGACCGCGAGATGCTCAGCCTTGAGGTAGGGCGCGCCCTCGACCGTCATGGCGCCGCAGCAATAGGTGTTGGCGGCCTCGATCTCGGCGCGGGTGAAGCCCAACCAGGCGAGCAGGTCGAAGCCGGCCTCGTTCAGCGTCTCGGCCGGGATCTTGAGCTGGTTGCGGCAGAAGTCCTCGCCCAGCGTCCACTTGTTGAAGGCGAACTTGACGTCGAAGGCCGAGCCGAGTGAGGCCTCGAGCGCGGTCAGCGCGTCGGCGGTGAACCCGCGGGCACGGAGCGCCTGGTGGTCGATGCCGGGCGCCGTCTTCAGGGTGCCGTGCCCGACCGCATAGGCGACAATCTCCTCGATCTGGTCCTCGGCGTAGCCGAGCGTCCGGAGCGCATCCGGCACCAGGCGATTGATGATCTTGAAGTAGCCGCCGCCGGCGAGCTTCTTAAACTTGACCAGCGCGAAGTCCGGCTCGATGCCGGTGGTGTCGCAGTCCATCACCAGGCCGATGGTGCCGGTCGGGGCAACCACGCTGGCCTGCGCGTTGCGGTAGCCGTGCAGCTCTCCTAGGCGCAACGCCTCGTCCCAGGCGCGCCGGGCGGCCTGGACCAGGTCGTCGTCGGGGCAGCTCTCGGCGTCGAGCGGCACCGGCTTGATCGCCAGGTTCTCGTAGCCGTCGGCCTCGCCATAGGCGGCGCGGCGGTGGTTGCGCATGACCCGAAGCATGTGCTCGCGATTGGGGGCATAGCCGGGGAAGGTGCCGAGCTCGCCCGCCATCTCGGCCGAGGTCGCATAGGCGACGCCGGTCATGATCGCGGTCAAGGCGCCGCAATAGGAGCGGCCCTCGTCGGAGTCGTAGGGAATGCCCGATGCCATCAGCAGCCCGCCGACATTGGCGTATCCCAGGCCGAGCGTGCGGAACTCGTAGGAGAGCTCGGCGATCGCCTTGGACGGGAACTGCGCCATCATCACCGAGATCTCGAGCACCATGGTCCAAAGCCGGGTGACGTGCTCGTAGGCCTGGATGTCGAAGCTGCCGTCGGGACGGCGGAAGGTCAGAAGGTTCATGGACGCCAGATTGCAGGCGGTGTCGTCCAGGAACATGTACTCGGAGCACGGGTTGGACGCGTTGATGCGTCCGGACGAGGGACAGGTGTGCCACTCGTTGATGGTGGAGTCGTACTGGACGCCCGGATCGGCGCAAGCCCAGGCCGCCTCGCCGACGAGGTCCCAGAGATCGCGCGCCTTCAGCGTCTTGTGGATCTTGCCGTCGGTGCGGCGAACCAGCTTCCAGTCGCCATTGGCCAGAACCGCCTCGAGGAAGTCGTTGTTGAGGCGGACGGAGTTGTTGGAGTTCTGGCCGGAAACCGTCAGGTAGGCGTCCGAATCCCAGTCGGTGTCGTAGGTCGGGAAGTCGATCTTCTCATAGCCCTGCCTGGCGAAGTGGATCACCCGCTGGACGTAGTTCTCGGGGATCATCACCTTGCGGGCGGCGAGGATCGCGCGCTTGAGCGCCTTGTTCTTCTTCGGATCGAAGCGGTCGTCGCCGATGATGCCGGCGACCTCCGGACGGCAGGTGCCCATCACCTCGTTCAGGTGCTTGGCGGCGAGGCGCGAGCCGGAGACGAGGGCAGCGACCTTCTGCTCCTCGACCATCTTCCATTTGATGTAGGTCTCGACGTCCGGATGGTCGATGTCGACCGTCACCATCTTGGCGGCGCGGCGCGTGGTTCCGCCGGACTTGATCGCGCCGGCGGCGCGGTCGCCGATCTTGAGGAAACTCATCAGGCCCGACGAGCGGCCGCCGCCCGAGAGCTTCTCGCCGTCGCCGCGGAGCTTCGAGAAATTGGAGCCGGTGCCGGAGCCGTACTTGAACAGCCGCGCCTCGCGGACCCAGAGGTCCATGATGCCGCCCTCGTTCACCAGGTCGTCGGAGACCGACTGGATGAAGCAGGCGTGGGGCTGCGGGTGCTCGTACGCCGATTCGGACTGGACCAGCTTGCCGGACTGGAAGTCGACGTAGTAGTGGCCCTGCGCCGGACCGTCGATGCCGTAGGCCCAATGAAGCCCGGTGTTGAACCATTGCGGGCTGTTGGGGGCGACCATCTGGCGGGCGAGCATGTAGCAATGCTCGTCGTAGAAGGCACGGGCATCGGCCTCGGTGTCGAAGTAGCCGCCCTTCCAGCCCCAATAGGTCCAGGTGCCGGCGAGACGGTGGAACACCTCCTTGGCCGAGCGCTCATGCGTGCTGCGCTGCTCGGGCTTCAGCCCGGCGAGAGCCCTCTCGTCCGGAACCTTGCGCCAGAGCCAGGAGGGAACCGTGTTCTCCTCGACCGCCTTGAGCGCGGCCGGGATTCCGGCCTTGCGGAAATACTTCTGCGCCAGGATGTCGGCCGCGACCTGCGAGAACTCCTCCGGCACCTCGATGTCAGCCAGGCGGAAGACGACGGAACCGTCTGGGTTTCGGATCTCGCTGACCGTGTTGCGGAACGCGATGGTCGCGAACGGATCCTGTCCCTCGGTCGTGAATCGCCTGATGACGCGCATACGCTTCGCTCCCCCGGACCACAACATATTGCGTTAGGAGGAGAAGCCTACACTAGGTATTGAGGGAGTGGCAATATCGAAAATCAGGTTTAGGCAAGAATAACAGAATTCCAAACGACAACATTGAAAGAACAGGTGAATAAAACCCGCTAAGGCTTTGGTTTTTCGTTATTTCTCTGAAGAGCAGGCGAGTCTAACGGAGCACAAGACCTTGCCGCTCCGAACGGTCGGCATGGCCTGGGACGACCTCGGAACCGATCACCGCGTTCGCCCAAGCCGGCCTCCTGACGACAGCGCCTGCAACGGGATGCGAAGTCTGCCACAATCGATGCCGGAGGCAACAAGATTTTGTGTGACCGCCATCACACTGTCATAGATATGGCGATAAACTATGAGTTCTTGAAAGATATCCTCAGAGATACCCACAGACGTATGGCGCGGCGGTAGACGGCCGGAATCGGCAAATCACCCAGCGCGTCGGCCGGGGCCCAGATCAGGTCGCGGTGTTCCGCGGAGATCCGGAGCCGGTCCGCTCCGTCAATCTCGCAGCCATAGCTGACGATGCGGACGATACGGCCGGGAATCACCTCGAACGGCTCATCGGCGAGTCGCGGGCCGACGCTGGCGGCGACACCCAGCTCCTCATCGATCTCGCGGATCAGGGCCTCGGTCTCGGATTCGCCCCGATCGAGCCGCCCGCCCGGCAACTCCCATTCGCCGCGATCGTTGGCGAGCAGAAGCACGCGCCCCTGATCGAGGATCACCGCTTTGACCGAAACCGGCTCCATGACCTGCTCTTTACCTCCGCGCGAAGCCGGTCCATAGTCCCGCGCGCTCGACAATTCCAGGCATTCCGCATGAGTCTCGGCACCCGGCTTTTCACTTGGCTCAATGGCGAGTTCGTCGGCACCGATGCCCTCGGCAACCGTTACTACCGGGCCAAGGGCGGCGCCAGGCGGAGCGACGGCAAGGAGCGCCGCTGGGTCGTCTACGAGGGTGAGGCCGAAGGCTCGAAGGTCCCGCCGGAGTGGAATGCCTGGCTCCACCACACAGTCACGGCACCGCCGCTCGATGGCGGCCGGCCGCAGGCGAGCTGGCAGAAGGCGCATGTCCCCAACCAGACCGGGACCGCGCAGGCCTATCGCCCGCCGGGTCACGTCGCCATGGGGGGCCGACGCGATGCGGCCACCGGCGACTACGAGCCCTGGCGCCCCGCCTGACCCGCATGGAGCCGAGGCCATGACCGGCCGCAACATGATCGAGACGGTGATGGGGGCGGTCGTCCTCGTCGTCGCCGCGATGTTCCTGGCATTCGCCTACAGCCATTCGAGCCTGCGCGCCGTCAGCGGCTACGAGGTGCTGGCCAGGTTCGACCGGGTCGACGGCGTCAGCGCCGGGACAGACGTCCGCATCAGCGGCATCAAGATCGGCACGGTGATCGACCAGCGCCTCGATCCCGACCGCTATCTTGCCGTCGTCCGCATGAGCATCGATCCCAAGATCAAGCTCCCGGCGGACACGGTCGCCGAGGTGGCGAGCGAGGGGCTGCTCGGCGGGCGCTATCTCGCGCTCATCCCCGGCGGCGAGACCGAAATGATCAAACCCGGCGGCGAGATCAAGTTCACCCAGTCGCCGGTCGACCTCGTCCAGATGCTCGGCAAATTCATGTTCTCCGGCCCCGATCAGAATAAGGATGCGGCGAAGAAGCCTTGAGCGCCGGGCGCTCGTCCTTCTCGCCCTCCTTGCGGCGCTTCCGGCCTCGGCCCAGGAGCGCCAGGCGGTGCTTCAGGGGCTCGACAAGGTTACGGCGCGCGTCTCCACCATCAACGCCCAGATCGGCCGCCCGGCCCGCTTCGGCACGCTCGAGATCACGCTCCGCGCCTGCCACAAACGCCCGCCGGAGGAGCCGCCCGAAAGCGCCGCCTTCCTCGAGATCCGCGAGCTTCGCTTAGGCGAGCAGCCGCGGTCGCTCTTCTCCGGCTGGATGTTCGCCTCCAGCCCGGCGCTCAACCCGCTCCAGCATCCGGTCTACGACGTCTGGGTGCTGGACTGCAAAGCCGGGTGACGTTCGAAGGCGCGCCTCAGCCCTTCGGAAACGCCGCGTCGCGGACGATGGCGTCCTCCAGCATCTGGCGATAGGCCTCGCGCGGGACCTCGCGCGCGCCGAAGCGGGCGAGGTGCTCGGTCAGGAACTGGGTGTCGAGAAGGGTGAAGCCGCCGCGTGTCAGCCGCTCGACCAGCGCGGCTAGGGCCACCTTGCTGGCGTCGGTCTCCCGGCTGAACATGCTCTCTCCGAAGAACGCGGCGCCGAGCGCCACGCCGTAGAGGCCGCCGACCAGCTCGTCTCCCCGCCAGGTCTCGACCGAATGGGCGAAGCCCAGGCGGTAGAGCTGGTTGTAGAGCCGCTCGATCTCCGGGTTGATCCAGGTGTCGCGCCGCTTGGCGGTGGTCTCGGCGCAGCCCACCAGGACCTCTTCGAAGGCGGTGTCGCAGCGGACCTCGAAGATGCCGCGCTTGATGGTCTTCCTCAAGCTGCGCGGCATGTGGAAGCCGTCGAGCGGCAGCACGCCCCGCTTGTCGGGGTCGACGAAGACGATGCGCGGGTCGTCGCGCCCCTCTGCCATCGGGAAGACGCCGATGGCGTATGCCTTGAGCAGAAGTTCCGGCGAAAGGGGTTTCACCCCCCGATCATGCCGCAGGCTTGGTTCCCTGGACCAGCCCTTCCAGCCAGTGGATGTCGTAGCGGCCATCGAGGAAGGCCGGCTCGGTCATCAGCCGCTGGTGCAGCGGGATGGTGGTGTCGATGCCGCCGACCACGTATTCGCCGAGCGCGCGCTTGAGCCGCATCAGGCACTCGTTCCGGTTCGCGCCGTGGACGATCAGCTTGGCGACCAGGCTGTCGTAGTGGGGCGGCACGGTGTAGCCGGCGAAGACGCCTGAATCGACCCTGACGCCGGCGCCGCCCGGCGCGTGGTAGTCGGTGACCTTGCCGGGCGAGGGCCGGAAGGTGCGCGAGTCCTCGGCGTTGATCCGGCACTCGATGGCGTGGCCCTGGAAGCGGACGTCCTCCTGGGCGAAGGAGAGCTTGGATCCGGAGGCGACGCGGATCTGCTCGCGCACCAGGTCGATGCCGGTGATCGCCTCGGTGATCGGGTGCTCGACCTGGAGGCGGGTGTTCATCTCGATGAAGTAGAAGCGTCCGTCCTCGTAGAGGAACTCGATGGTGCCGAGGCCGCGATAGCCCAGCTTCGTCATCGCATCGACCGCGATCTTGCCGATCTCGGCCCGGGACTCGGCATTGAGCGCCGGCGACGGCGCCTCCTCCAGCAGCTTCTGGTGACGGCGCTGGATCGAGCAGTCGCGCTCGCCCAGATGCACGATGTTGCCGAAGGAGTCGCCGAGAATCTGGATCTCGATGTGGCGAGGCCTCGCCAGGTACTTCTCGATGTAGACGGCATCGTTGCCGAATCCCGCCTTGGCTTCGCGGCGCGCCAGCTTGAGCGCCTCGTCGAGCTCGCCCTCCTTCCAGGCGACCTTCATGCCGCGGCCGCCGCCGCCGGCCGCCGCCTTGACGATCACCGGAAAGCCGATGCCCTCGGCCAGCCGCTTCGCCTCGGCATCGCCGTCCGGCCCGGCGGGAATCGCATCCTGCGAGCCCGGCACGCACGGCACGCCCGCCTCGATCATCGCCTTCTTCGCCAGGATCTTGTCGCCCATCAGCCGGATGTGCTCGGGCGTCGGGCCGATGAAGGTGAAGCCGTGCTCTTCCACCATCTCGGCGAAGCCGGCGTTCTCGGAGAGGAAGCCGACGCCGGGATGGATGGCATCGGCGTTGGTGATGGTCGCGGCGGTCAGGATCGCCGGGATGTTGAGGTAGCTTTCGCGGGCCGGGGGCGGGCCGATGCAGACGGCCTCGTCGGCGAGCCGCACATGCATGGCGTCCGCATCGGCGGTCGAATGCACGGCGACGGTCTGGATGCCCATCTCGCGGCAGGCGCGATGGATGCGGAGCGCGATCTCGCCCCGGTTGGCGATGAGCACCTTCTCGAACATCGGCTCTAGGCCATCGCCCGGTCTTACTCGACGACCGCGAGCAGCTGGCCGTACTCGACCGGCTCGCCGTTGGCGACGGCGATCTCAGCGATCGTGCCCGAACGCGGCGCCGGGATCGGGTTCATCACCTTCATCGCCTCGATGATCATCAGGGTCTGGCCCTCGCGCACCGTGTCGCCCGGCTTGACGAACTGGGCCGCACCCGGCTCGGGTGCCAGATAGACGGTGCCGACCATGGGCGACTTGAGCGCGCCCGGATGATCGGCACGCCTGACCTCAGCCACCGGAGCAGCGGCGGGCGCCGGCACCATCGGCGCCGCGGCGGCCGGGGCCGTCATGGTCACCGGCGCCGGCTGGCGGACGACGCGAAGGCGCCAGTCCTTGGCGCTGTACTCGATCTCGGTCAGGCCCGTCTCGTCGAGGAGCTGCGCCATCTGGCGCACCAGCCCTTCGTCGATCTCCTTTTCCTTGCGCATCATGCCGGCCTCACCATCTGCGCCAGGCCCTGGATGGCGAGCGCATAGCCGTGGACGCCGAAGCCGCAGAGCACGCCGCGGGCCACCGGCGAGATGTAGGACTTATGCCGGAAGGGCTCGCGCTTGTAGATGTTGGAGATGTGGACCTCGATCACCGGCAGCTCCGAAAGGCTGAGCGCATCGAGGAGTGCGACCGAGGTGTGGGTATAGGCGCCGGCATTGATGACGATCCCCGCCATCTTCCCGCGCGCCTCCTGGATCCAGGTGACCAGCTCGCCCTCGTGGTTGGACTGGCGGAACTCGAGGCCGAGCCCGGCCGACTTCGCCGCCTTCCGGCACAGTTTTTCGACGTCGGCCAGCGTGGCCATGCCATAGAGGGCCGGCTCACGCACACCCAGCATGTTGAGGTTGGGGCCGTTCAGAACCAAGATCTTGGGGGTAGAACGCACGGGCCGGGCCATCCCTGGCGGTTGACGGGGCATCGGCGGGTTATAGCACGCGAGCCGGATGGTGCAACGCGAAGCGGGCTTGCCCGGACGCCCCTGATGATAGAGTTTTGACGCCTTGCCGGGAGCCGCCATGACCACTGCCGCCGCCACGCCGACCCGCGACGATTGCCTCAAGCTCGACCGGGAGGACCCGATCCGCGCCTTCCGCGACCGCTTCCGCCTGCCGGAGGGGCTGATCTACCTCGACGGCAATTCGCTGGGAGCGCTGCCGAAGAAGGCGGCGGAGCGGGTCGCGCAAGTCGTCGACGTCGAATGGGCCGAGCATCTGGTCGATGGCTGGCTCAAGGACAACTGGATGGGCCTGTCCGAAGCGCTGGGCGACAAGATCGCCAAGCTGATCGGCGCCGACCAGGGCGAGGTGATCGTCGTCGACACCACCTCGATCAATGTCCACAAGGTGCTGGCGGCGGCGCTGCTGATGCGCCCCGAGCGCCGCACGTTGCTCACCGACCAGGGGAACTTCCCGACCGATGTCTACATGGCGCAGGGGCTTGCCGATTTCCTTGAGCGCCAGCATAGGGTGAAGATCGTCGGCGAGGATGAGCTCATCCAGTCGATCGACGACGACACCGCCGTCGTCTTCCTGACCCAGATCAACTACCGGACCGGCCGGCTCTACGACATGGCCAAGATCACCGCCGCCGCCCATGCCAAGGGTGCCTTGGCGATCTGGGACGTGGCGCATACCGCCGGCTGCATGCCGATCGAGCTCAACAAGATCCAGGCCGATTTCGCCGTCGGTTGCGGCTACAAGTATCTCAACGGCGGTCCGGGCGCGCCGGCCTTCGTCTTCGCGCCGAAGCGCCACCAGGACAAGGTTCGCCAGCCGCTCACCGGCTGGCTCGGCCACGCCAACCCCTTCGAGTTCGACCTCGACTACAAGCCGGCCCCGGGCATCCGGCAGTGGCGTGCCTCGTCGCCGCCGATCCTCGGGGTCGTTGCGATGGAAGCCGGCATCGACGACCTGATCGAGTTCGGCATGGACAAGGTGCGCGCCAAGTCGCTGGCGCTGACCGGCCTGTTTATGGAGCTGATCGACAAGCGCCTGGCCAAGTACGGCTTCACCTTCGCCACCCCGCGTGACGAGCAGCGCGGCAGCCAGGTGGCGCTTCGCCACAAGGACGGCTGGTCGATCATGCAGGCACTGAAGGCGCGCAAGGTCATCGGGGATTTCCGCGAGCCGAACATCGTCCGCTTCGGCTTCGCCGCCCCCTATGTCCGCTACGTCGACGTCTGGGACGCGGTCGATCACCTTGCCGACGTGATGGAAACGGGCGCCTGGAAGAAGCCCGAGTACCAGGCGAAGAAGTGGGTCACCTGAGCCGATGGCGGGACCTTCCGCCGGGGTCGTCGCAGGCCCCGGCCCGCGGCTGACGGTGTTGCATTGCGGCTGCGGCCCGGCCCGCCGCGAGAACATACCCCACGGGTTCCAGGGCCTGGAGTGGCGCGAGCTGCGCTACGACATCGATCCGGCAGCGGCGCCAGACATCGTCGGCTCGATCATCGACATGAGCGTGGTCGCCACCGGCTCGATCGACGCGCTCTACAATTCTCACGTCATCGAGCACCTGTATCCGCACGAGGTGCCGGTGGCGCTCGGCGAGTTCCACCGGGTGCTAAAGGCCGAAGGGTTCGTCGTGCTCGGGTGCCCGGATCTCCAGTCGGTCGCCGAGCAGGTCGCAACCGGCAGGCTGATGGAGACGGCCGTCCAGTCGCCGTCCGGTCCGATCTCGGCGGTCGACATGCTCTACGGATACCGGCCGGCGCTGGCGGCCGGCAATCTGTTCATGGCGCATCGCACCGGTTTCACCGCCGGTTCGATCGGTGAGCATTTCGGCGCCGCCGGCTTCGTCCGGGCGCTGACGGTGCGCTCGGCCACCTACGATCTCTGGGCGCTGGCGACCAAGCACGATGCGGCCGACGACGAACTCTACCGCCTCGCCAATGCATTCCTGCCGCGCGTCGCGCCCTGGGCCGGGCCGCCACCGGTCTGAACGGCCGCACCCCTACCCGTGCCAGCGCGGGATCTCGACGTCGCGGTGGATCGAGACCGAGATCAGCAGCCCCGCCCCCGCCAGCAGCGTCAGCATGGCGGTGCCGCCATAGGAGACCAGCGGCAGCGGAATGCCGACCACCGGCACCAGGCCCATCACCATCGCCATGTTGATGAAGACGTAAAGGAACATCTGGGTGGTGACGCCGATGGCGACCAGCCGGCCGAATTGGCTGCGGGTGCGCAGCGCGATGGCGAAGCCGTAGGTCAGCAACAGGACATAGAGCCCGAGCAGGACCAGGCATCCGACCATGCCGAACTCCTCGGCCAGCACGGTGAAGATGAAGTCGGTCTGCATTTCCGGCAGGAAGCGAAGCTGGCCTTGCGTTCCGTTGAGGAAGCCCTTGCCGAAGATGCCGCCGGACCCGAGAGCGATCTTCGACTGCAGGATGTTGTAGCCGGCGCCGAGCGGATCCTGGGTCGGGTCGAGGAAGGTGTAGACCCGGCGCTTCTGGTAGTCCTTGAGGAAGGACCAGGCGACGGGCACCGCGGCCCCGGCGAGTCCACCGACCAGGATGAACTTCCAGATGCGCACGCCGGCCGCCAGCATCACCGCGGCCGAGCCGATGGCGAGCAGCATGGCCGTGCCGAGGTTCGGCTGGCGCAGCACCAGCGCCACCGGGAACCCGATCAGCAGCAGCGGCGGGATCACCAGCAGCGGCTTTCCCACCTGATCCAGCGTCAGTCCATGGTAGTAGCGCGCCAGCGCCAGCACCAAGGCCACCTTCATCAGCTCGGACGGTTGCAGCTGGATGATGCCGCCGAAGTCGATCCAGCGCTGCGCCCCGCCGCCGACCCGGCCCATGACGTCCACCACCACCAGGAGGACGAGGGCGAGCCCGTAGATCAGGTAGGCGTAGCGGAGCCAGAGCCGGATATCGACCAGCGCGATCGCCATCATGACGATCAGGCCGACGACGAGCCGGGCGAGCTGGCGGGACGCCCACGGAGACCAGGCGCCGCCGGCGGCCGAATACAGCATGGCGATGCCGATCGACGCGATCGCCAGCACCAGCGCGACCAGCCCCCAGTTCACCAGGAGCAGCTTCCGCAGGATGCTGAGATCAGGCGCGGGCCGGCCGATCTCTTGGACCATGGGCGAGATTTAGCCGATTCTTGCCCTATGATACAGGCGCCCGTCGCCCCACCTCCTGATATCGCCCCACTTCCCCGGACACTCACCATGCGCATCGAGATCATCTGCACGGGGGACGAGGTCCTGACCGGCAAGATCGTCAACTCGAACTTCAGCTACATGAGCCAGAAGCTTGAGGACGTCGGGTTGTCGGTGGTCTGGGGCACCACCGTCGGCGACGACCGCGACCGTCTCGAGGAGGCGTTCCGGCTCGCCTCCGCCCGCGCCGACGCGGTGATCGTCAACGGCGGCCTCGGCCCCACTGTCGACGACCTCTCCCAGGAGATCGCCGCCAAGGCCGCTGGCGTCGAGCTGGTGCTGAACCAGGAATGGCTCTCCCGCATGGAGGACTTCTTCAAGCGCCGCAGCCGCGTCATGCCGCCCAACAACACCAAGCAGGCGATGCTACCGGTGACGGCCGAGATCCTCGACAACCCGATCGGCACCGCCTGCGGCTTCGCCGTCGACATCGGCAAGGCCCGCTTCTTCTTCACCCCGGGCGTGCCGCGCGAGCTCCGCCGCATGCTGGAGGAGCAGATCGTGCCGCGCCTCCTGGCCAGGAGCGGCCGCGCCGTCACCATCCACCTGAAGCGCTTCCACTCCTACGGCCTCGGCGAATCCCATGTCGACCAGCTGCTGGCCGGCATCGAGGAGATGGTGCCCGACGGCAGCATCAAGCTGGGCTTCCGCGCCCACTACCCGCAGCTCGAGACCAAGCTGGTGGTGCGGGGGACGGACATGGACGATGTCCGCCGGAAGCTAGCTCCGGTCGAAAGCGAGGTGAGGAAGCGGGTCGGCACCTTCATCCTGGCCGAGGACGACCAGACGCTGGAAGGCGTGGTGCTGGCGGCGCTCCACGCCGGCTCGGGCACCCTCGCCGTCGCCGAGACCTTCACCGGCGGACAGATCGCCGCCCGCATCGCGCATCTGGCCGGTGCCGAGACGATGTTCCGGCGGGGTGTCGTCGCCCGCGACCTGGGCCAGCTGCGTGCCGCGATCGGGCTCCGGGCGGAAGCGGGCGCTGGTTCGACCGAGGCGGCGATCGAGGTTGCCCGGGCGCTCCGCGTCCAGGCGGGCGCCAGCCATGCGCTCGCCGTCCTGATCGACCTCGACGAGGGCGCCGACCGGCTCGAATTCGGCGGCACCCTCCACATCGCCATCGCCACCGACAAGGACGCGGTGTCGCGTCAGGCGCGCCTACTCGGCGGCCGCGAATGGGTCAGGCTCGGCGCCGTCGAGATGGGCCTCGACTGCCTCCGCCGCTATCTGCAGGACCTGCCGGTCGACGAAAAGATCGACTTCGAGAAGAAGTAGACGATCCCTTACATCGCCGCCGACTGGATCCGCCGCTCGTCCAATCCCAGCTCGCGCGCGGTCGTCACCAGAGACTGCCAGATCTCGTCGGGCAGCGGGATGCCTTCGGCGAGGCGCGTCTCGCGCAGCCGCGCCTCGGTCTCGCCCGGCACCAGCACTTCCTCGCCGGGAACCGGCTTCGCGGTCTTGACCCAGCCGACGAAGCGATCGAGCTCGCCCGGAAGGAAGTTCGCCGGATCGACGATCTTCGGATCGACATAGAAGGACATCATGCCGTTGGCGAAGCGGCGGCCGGCCTCGGCCGCGCCGGTGCCGGTGAGCGCGCCGCCCAGCACCTCGCACATGAAGGCGAGGCCGGAGCCCTTGTGGTCGCCGAAGGCGCGGATGGCGCCCTTGCCCCGCTTGTAGTCACGGCCGCCGGCGACGTCATAGTTGCCGTAGAGGAGATGCGGGTCGCCACCCATCTTGCCGTCCGGGCCGATCAGCGCGTTCTCGGGCACCTTCTTGCCGCCCTTGCTCGCCACCAGAACCTTGCCTTCGGCGACGACGGATGTCGCGAAATCCAGCACCAGCGGCGCCAGGCCCGGCCTCGGCACGCCGACGCAATAGGGCGCGGTCGAGAAGCGCCGTTCCACCGCACCGTAGGGCGCGACCAGGATCGAGCCGGCGGCGTTGACGAAATGGACCGAGACCAGCCCCGCCTCCGCCGCCATCTCGGCCCAGTCGCCGACCCGGCCGATATGGCCGGAATTGCGCAGGGCCACTGCGGAGAGCCCCATCGCCCGGCACTTGTCGATGCCGATCCGGACCGCCTGCGGCGCCGCGGTCTGGCCGAAGCCGTAGCGGGCGTCGACGACGGCGAGCACCGGTGTCTCGACCACCACCTCGACCTTGCGGTCGGCGTGGATCAGGCCTTCGGTCTTCATCTGCACATAGCGCGGCACGCGGACGACGCCGTGGCTGTCGTGACCGGTTAGGTTGGCGGCGACGAGGTAGCGGCCGACGCGAGCCCCCTCCTGGGCCGAACAGCCGGCCTTGACGAAGATGTCGCCGACGAAGTCCTGCAGCGAGCTCGCCTTCAGCGTCACCATGTCGGGTTCTCTCGGACGTCTAGATTTCGATCTGCGAGCCGACCTCGACCACCCGGTCCGGAGGCAGCTTGAAGAAGTCCATGGCGCCGGTGGCGTTCTTCTGCATCCAGGCGAAGAGGATCTCGCGCCAGAGGGCCATGCCCGGGCTCATCGATGGGATGATCGCCTCGCGGCTGAGGAAGAACGAGGTGTCGAAGATCTCGACCGGAAGGCCGGCGGCGGCGCCACCCTTCAGCGCCTGCGGCACGTCGGCGACCTCCATGAAGCCGAAGCGGACGATGACCCGCCAGAAGTTGGCGCCGAGCTCGGTGACCTCAAGCCGCTGGTCCGGCGGCCAGGTCGGCGTCTCAGTCGTCATCACCGTCAGCAGCACGTTGCGCTCGTGCAGCACCTTGTTGTGCTTGAGGTTATGCAGCAGGGCGTGAGGCACAGCCTCGGCCGAGCCGGTCATGTAGATGGCGGTCCCGCGCACGCGATGAGCCGACTTCATGCTGGAGCGGAGGAAGACGTCCATCGGCATGGTGTCGCTGCGGAGCTTGTCGAAGAGCAGCTGCCGCCCGCGCTTCCAGGTGATCAGGAGCACGAAGATGACGAGCCCGAGGCCGAGCGGGAACCAGCCGCCGTCCGGGATCTTCACCAGGTTGGCGCCGAAGTAGGCCAAGTCGATCACCAGGAACGCACCGAACAGCGCCAGCGCGGCGGTCGCGCTCCACTGCGCCACCCGCCGGGCATAGAGGAAGCCCAGCACGGTGTCGATCGCCATGGTTCCGGTGACCGCGATGCCGTAGGCAGCGGCGAGGTTGGTGGTCGAGCCGAACCCGAACACCAGCGCGGCGACGAACACCATCAACATCCAGTTGATGAACGGGATGTAGATCTGTCCGATCGTCGAGGAGGAGGTATGGGTGATCTGCATGCGCGGCAGGAACCCAAGCTGGATCGCCTGCTGGGTCACCGAGAAGGCGCCGGAGATGACGGCCTGCGAGGCGATGACCGCCGCCAGCGTCGCCAGCACGATGAGCGGCAGCAGCGCCCAGTCCGGCGCCAGGCTGTAGAACGGGTTGACCACCGCCGCCGGGTCCTCGAGGAGAAGGGCACCCTGGCCGAGGTAGTTGAGCATCAGGCTCGGGAAGATGAACAGGAACCACGCCCGCCGGATCGGCTCGCGGCCGAAGTGGCCCATGTCGGCATACAGCGCCTCCGCGCCGGTGACCGCCAGCACCACCGAGCCCAGCGCCAGGAACGCCTTCCACTTGTCGACGATGAAGAAGTCGATGGCGTAGACCGGGTTCAGCGCCAGGAGGATCGCCGGGTGGCGGGCGATGCCGACGATGCCGAGAACGGCGAGTACGAGGAACCAGGCGACCATGACCGGCCCGAACAACGCGCCGACCTGGGCGGTGCCGCGCCGCTGGATGACGAAGAGGCCGAACAGGATGGCTACGGTGATCGGAACGACGAAGCTGCCGAGCTGGGGGGCGGCGAGCGCTATGCCCTCGACGGCGCTCAAGACGGAGATCGCCGGGGTGATCATGCTGTCGCCGTAGAAGAGGGCGGCGGCGAAGACGCCGAGCACCGAGACAAGGAAGGCGGTCTGCGTTCCCTGCACGGCGCGGCCGACCAGGGCAAGGAGCGCAAGGCTGCCGCCTTCGCCCTTGTTGTCGGCGCGCATGATGATGGTCACGTACTTGAACGAGACCACCGCCATCACCGACCAGAAGACCAGCGACAGCACTCCGTAGACGTGGGGTTGGCTGAGCTCGACCGCGTGCGCGCCGAGGAAGCTCTCCTTCATCGCATAGAGGGGGCTGGTGCCGATGTCGCCGTAGACCACGCCGATGGCGGCGAGCATGAGGGCGCGAAGGGAGCGGGCGCTGTCGGGGGAGGAATGGGCTGGAGTGTGCGACACGTCGACTCCCGGAATTGTCTCGGAACAGCCCGACGCAGCCCGGCAAGGCTGCCGGCCGGCGAAGGGCGCACAGCTTTACCTCAATCGCGGAAATTCTGCATGATCTGGATCAATGCAGCCGTTGGCCGTCTGTTCCCATCGACATGGTTAACGGTCCGGCCGCGCCCTCAGGAAGTCGAAGTCGCAGCCTTTGTCGGCCTGGGTGATCTCGCGCGCATAGAGCCGGTCGTAACCGCGAAGCGGCCGGGTCGCCACCGGCCCCGGCCGGCGCGCCAGTTCGTCTTCCGCCACCAGGAGGTCGATGCGGCGATCCTTGACCGAAAGCCGGAGGCGGTCGCCGGACATGACCCGGGCGAGCGGGCCGCCGGAGCCGGCGTCGGGGGTCACATGCAGGACCACGGTGCCGAAGGCGGTGCCGCTCATCCGCGCGTCGGAGATGCGGACCATGTCCTTGACCCCGGCCTTGGCGAGCTTGGAGGGGATCGGCAGATACCCTGCTTCCGGCATGCAGGAGGCCGATGTCGGGCCGACCCCCTTCATCACCAGGAAGTCGTCGGGCATGACGTCGAGGGCAGGATCGTCGATGCGGCGGGCCAGGTCCTCGAGCCCGTCGAAGACCACGGCGCGGCCCTCGCGCTCGAACAGGCGCACATCGGCGGCCGAGCGCTTGAAGATGGCGCCGCCCGGGGCCAGCGAGCCGAACAGCGCGACCAGCCCGCCATAGGGAAGGTAGGGATCGCTCAGCGGACGGACGACCTTGCGGTCGACCCAGCCTTCGTCGGCGTCGAGCCGCTGTCCGAGCGTCTCGCCGGTTACGGTCGGGCAGTCGAGATGAAGCAGCGGCTTCAGCTCGCGCAGCACCGCGCCGACGCCGCCGGCGGCGAACAGATCCTCCATGTAGTGCTGGCCGGTCGGCGTCAGGTCGACGATGACCGGCGTCCGGTCGGAGAGCTCGTTCAGCCGCTTGAGGTCGAGATCGATGCCGACGCGCCCGGCGATCGCCGCCAGATGGAGCACAGCATTGGTCGAGCCGCCGACGGCGAGCAGCACGGTCAGCGCGTTCTCGACCGATCTCGGCGTGATCAGCTTGTCGGGCGTGATACCCCGCCTTGCGGCTTCGAGGGCGGCGACGCCCGAGGCCTCGCCCGCGCGCAGCCGGTCGGCATGGACGGCCGGGATCGCCGCGGTGCCGGGCAGCGCCAGCCCCAGCGTCTCGGCGATGGCTGCCATGGTCGAGGCCGTGCCCATCACCGCGCAGGTGCCGGCGGTGGTGGCGAGCTGGCTCTCGACCTGCCTGATCTCGCGGGCGTCGATCTCGCCGGCGCGGTAGCGGCCCCAGAAGCGCCGGCAGTCGGTGCAGGCGCCCAGGCGCTCGCCGCGATAGCCGGAAGTCAGCATCGGTCCGGCCAGGAGCTGGACCGCGGGCTTGCCGGCCGACGCCAGCGCCATCAGCTGCGCCGGCACGGTCTTGTCGCAGCCGCCGACAGCGACCACCGCGTCCATCGGCTGGGCCCGGATCATCTCCTCGGTGTCGAGGGCCATCAGGTTCCGGTATTTGAGGCTGGTCGGCGTGAGGAACACCTCGCCGAGCGAGATCGTCGGGAACACCACCGGCAGCCCGCCGGCGGTCAGCACGCCCCGCTTCACCGCCTCGATCAGCTCCGGCAGGTGCCGGTGGCAATTGTTGAAGCCGCTGGAGGTGTCGATGATGCCGACCACCGGCCGCGCCAGCATCGCCTCGGAGTAGCCCATCGAGCGGGCGAAGGACCGCCGGAGATAGAGGGCGAAGTCGCGGTCGCCGTAGTTGGTGAGGCCGCGGGCGAAGCCCTGGCCCGCCATATCGTCGGTGTCGTTCATGGTCTTCCCGGAATTCGTTAACCAATACCTTACTATTTTGTCAGTAGTTTCGGGGCCGCCACGCGTCGGGCGTGGAAGACGTCGGCCTGACCCGAGGAGTATGTCGACATGATTCGTGCAGCCGGCAGGCCGTTCACCGCGGAGCGACAGCTCGCCCGACGGGAGGGAGGTTCCCTCGATGCTGACGCGGTTCACGTCGAGGCGTCCGAGTCCGTCAATGCCGTCGTCGATCTCGGTCCCGTGCTCGCGGCGATCAACGAGCTCGGCAGCAGGGTCGACAAGGTGATCGGCGGCGACCATCAGGAGATCGAGCGCATCCGAATCGAGGTCAGCGACATCGCCGGGCGCATCCGCACCACCAAGGCCGAGATCGCCGCGCTCCGCCATCCGCTGGCGTCCGACGATAAGCTCGACCAGGCCTCAGCCCAGCTCGGGGCGGTGGTGGCCTCGACCGAGGACGCGACCAACCGCATCATGACCGCGGCCGAGCACATCGACGAGGCGGTGAGCGAGCTCAAGACCCAGCTTAAGGACGGCGGGCAGACCGCCCGCCTCAGCGACATCGCCGACCAGGTGATGCGCATCTACGAGGCCTGCAACTTCCAGGACCTGACCGGCCAGCGCATCAACAAGGTGGTGAAGACGCTCGCCTTCGTCGAGGAGCGCGTCGCCAACATGATGGCCATCTGGGGCGAGGCCGAGTTCGCCACCCTGCCGCTGCCGCCCTCGATCGAGAAGCAGGATGAAGGCCTCGACCTCCATGGCCCGGCCCAGGCGGGCGCCAGCGACTCCGTGTCCCAGGCCGACGTCGACAAGCTGTTCGGCTAGCCCCGCTCGACCTCGACCAGCTTCGCGATCGCGTCCTTCAGGGGCAGGTTGGTGGCGAGGATCGGGTTGCCCCTCAGCATCCCGTCGCCGGCGAGGAAGTCGTTGGTCCAGCCGCCGGCCTCGCGCACCATCAGGATGCCAGCAAGGCAGTCCCACGAATTGATGTGGCGCTCGAAATAGGCATCCGTACGCCCGGCGGCGACCGCCGCCAGGCCGAGCGCACCGGAGGCGCAGCGGCGGAAGCTGGCGCCGGCTTCGAGCAGGCGCAGCCCGGTGTCGGTGTAGTCCTTGTTCGGCCGGCGCTTGGACCAGCCGAGCTCGATCGCCGCCTCGTCGATGCGGGCGGTCGTCGTGACCTTCATCGTCACGCCGTCGAGAGTGGCGCCCTTGCCTTCGCGGGCGGCGAACATCTCGCGGTTCATCGGCTGGTAGATGGCGCCGAGCCGGATCAACCCGTCCTCGACATAGGCGATCGAGACGCACCAATGCGCGATGCCGCGGGCGAAGTTCGAAGTGCCGTCGATCGGGTCGATCACCCAGGCGCGGCGGCCGGGCTTGCCACCGGTCTCCTCGCCGAGCTGCGTGTCCTCGGGGAATGCGGCGCGCAGCCGGCCGAGGATCAGGTTCTCGACCTCGCCGTCGGCCTCGGTGATGAAGTCCTGCGGCCCCTTGAACTTGACGGTGAAGCTGGAGCGGTCGAGGAAGCGGCGGCGGGCGAGCTCGCCGGCCTCGCGGGCGATGGCGTAAAGGGCAAGCTCGCGCTGGTCGAGTTCAGACATTACAGGTCATCCGAATTTGAGGTTCATGGTGAGGAGGCCGGCGACGACGAGGCCGGCGGCGAAGATTCGTCGCCGGCCGAAGATCTCGCCGAGGAGGAAGGTCCCGATCAGCGTCGCGAATAGCACCGAGGTCTCGCGGATCGCCGCGACATGAGCCATGGCGCCGAGGCTCAAGGCCCATATGGCGATGCCGTAGCCGACGGTGGCGATGATGCCGCCGACGACGCCCCGCCACCAATGGAGCCGGAGATGACTGATAACGCGGCCACGCCGTTGGAGCAGGGCCACGACCATCACCCAGGGGCCTTCGCAGATGTTGAGCCAGACGATGTAGGCGAGCGGATCGCCGGAGACCCGCGCGCCCATTCCGTCGGTCACGGTATAGCCGGCGATGGTGAGGCCGGTCAGCACGGCGAAGACGGTGGCGCGGATGTCGAGGCCGCGGGGCAGGCCGTGGCCGAAGGCGACGGCGGCGATGCCGACGGAGACGAGGACGACGCCGACCGCCTCGCGGAAGGTCAGGTGCTCGGAGAGCAGCGTGCCGGAGAACACCGCCACCAGCAGCGGACCGAGGCCACGGGCGATCGGATAGACGAAGCTGAGATCGCCATGCGCATAGGCCTGCAGTAAGAAATAATAGTAGAAGCCGTGGATCATCACCGAGGTGAGGAGCCAGGGCCAGGCCTCGGCGCGCGGGACGTCGACGAACGGCGCGAAGAAGAGGCCGATCACCGAGCCCGCGCCCATCACCACCGCGAAGGTCACCAAGCGGTCGCTGTCGGACTTGACCAGCGCGTTCCATGTCGCATGGATCACCGCCGACAGGAGAATCAGGCCGATGATCAGGGGGTCGAGCTTGGTGGCGACGCTCATGCGGCGTGAGCCGCAGCAGAACTCACTGAGTGCCCTTCCAGAACCCGATCTTGGAGCCGCGCGCGGCCATCTCGGCATTCTCGTAGCCGGCGTCGGACTTGCGGTCGGCATTGGCCCAGCCGTTCCGCACCTGGATGTAGCCGAGGTCGCGACCCTCCGCCTTGCAGAGAGCGACCGGCTTCCTGTCGTCGCTGATACCCTTGTCGACGCACGTCACCAGCTTTCCCTCCGCCTGCTCGACCAGGTGGTTGTAAGCGGCATTGCCGCAGAGCCAGGGAAGCGCGCCGGCCTTGCATTTCTGGTCCTTGGCCGGCCCGATGATGCCGAAAAGGCGGTAGCGTTTTCCGGAAACTTCGATCGTGTCGGACGACAGCACCTTGGCACGGCCGCGAATCTCCTCTTGCGCGCGGGCCGGGGACACCGCGACAACGGCGATCGCCAGGGTGAGGACGATACGAAGCACGCAACGCATGACGCAAATCCGTAACATAGCGAGAGGCGCCGGTCGAGCGCCGGCCCAACCATAGCGCCGGAGGGAAGCGGCAATCCATGGACAAACTGACGACCGAATTGGTCGGCCTGGTGGCCGTGCTCATCGGGCTCGCCTCGCTGGTGCCACAGCTCGCCAAGACCTGGCGGACGCGGAGCGCCGGCGACCTCTCGGCCGCCTGGCTCCTGCTCCAGCTCGTTTCCTACGGCTTCGGCTTCGCCTATGTGCTGCTGCTCGACGCCTGGGCCTCGATCTTCGGCCACATCGTCGGCGGCAGCCTGACCGCGACGCTGCTTGCGCTCAAGCTCCGGTTCAGTCCGGCCGCCGGAAGATGACCCGGAGCAGCGTCGATTCCTCCGGGTGCTGGCGGACCTCGGCGCCGAGCGAACGGCAGAGATCCAGCATCCGGTCGTTCTCGGCCAGCACGTCGCCGATGATCCGCCCGATGCCGCGGCCCCAGGCGTAGCCGAGGATACGAGTCATCAGCAGCGAGCCGAGGCCGAGTCCCTGGCGGTCGGTGCGGACGATGATCGCGAACTCCGCCCGCGCGTTGTCGGGATCGGCCGAGAGACGAACCACGCCGAGGATCTCGCCCTCGCCGCCAAGGGCGATCAGCGCCATCTCGCGGTCGTAGTCGATCTGGGTCAGCCTTGCCGCCAGTGACTGCGGCAGGCGCTTCAGCGGCTGCAGGAACCGCATGCGCACGTCCTCGGGCGACAGCTTGCCGAAGAAGGCGTGGAGCGCCGGCTCGTCCTCCGGCCGGATCGGACGGATGCGAATGGTCTCGCCCGCCGTCTCGACGACGCTTTCGAGCTCGCGCGGATAGGGCCGGATCGCGAGGCGCGACTCGGCAGCCACGCTCGAGCGCCGGACGCGGATGCGCGCGTCCAGCGCGATGACACCCTTGGCGTCGACCAGCAGCGGATTGATGTCGAGCTCGACTACCTCGGCCAGGTCGGAGGCCAGCTGCGCCACCCGCACCAGGGTCAGCGCCAGCGCGTCGAGATCGGCCGGCGGCTTGTCGCGGTATCCGGCCAGCAGCTTCGCGATCCGGGTGCGCTGGATCAGCTCGCGGGCGAGGCGCAGGTTCAGCGGCGGCAACGCCAGGCACTTGTCGTCGATCGCCTCGACCGCGGTGCCGCCATGGCCGAACAGGACGACCGGCCCGAACAGCGTGTCCTCGGCGATGCCGACGATGGTCTCCAGCGCGTCGGGGCGGCGCTCCATCGGCTGCACGGTGAACCCGGCGATCCGTGCGGTGGGCTGCGAACGCCGGACCCGCTCCAGCATCGTCTCCGCCGCATGGCGGGTGGCGTCGGCGCCTTCGAGATCGAGGACGACGCCGCCGACATCGGACTTGTGCGTGATGTCCGGCGACAGGATCTTAAGCGCAACGGGCCGGGCGAAGTCGGTGGCAAGGCGCGCCGCCTCTTCGGAATCGTTGGCGATCCGCGTCGGAACGGTCGGGATGCCGTAGGCGTCGAGCACGGCCTTGGCCGCGAGCTCGTCGAGCCACTCCCGCCCCTGTGACAGCGCGGCCTCGATCGCACCTCGCGCTTTCGCCGCGTCGACCGCGAATTCTGGGATCGACGGCGGCACCTCCATCAGCAGGCGCTGGCCCTGGCGGTAGTTGAGCGCATGGGCGAAGCCGCGGATCGCCTGCTCGGGCGTGTCGAAGGTCGGGATGGCGCTCCGGTGGAAGAGTTTCCTCGCCGCCGCCGCCGCCTGGTCGCCGAGCCAGCTGGTCAGCACCACCCGGCCGTTGCCCGAGGCTGCGACCGCGCCGACCACCGCCTCCGCCGCCTCGAGGCCGGAGGCGATGGCGGTGGGACAGTTGAGGACGAGGACCGCGTCGGTCCCGGGATCGGCCAGCAGAACCGAGAGCGCGTCGGCATAGCGCTTGCCCTGGGCGTCGCCGATGATGTCGACCGGATTGCCCTTGGACCAGGTCTGGGGCAGCACCTTGTCGAGGGCGGCAAGGGTCGCCGGCGCGAGCTCGGCGAGATGCCCGCCGCGGTCGATCAGCGCATCGGTCGCCAGCACGCCGATGCCCCCGCCGTTGGAAAGGATGGCGAGCCGGTCGCCGTCGAAGGGCTTGACCCGGCTCAGCGTCTCGACCGCGGCGAACAGCTCTTCCAGATCGAGCACGCGCAGGATGCCGGCGCGGCGGAAGGCGGCGGCGTAGACGGCATCCGAGCCAGCCAGCGCGCCCGTATGCGAGGCCGCCGCCCGCGCGCCCTCGGCATGGCGACCGGCCTTGACCACCACCACCGGCTTGATGCGGGCGGCGGCGCGGGCCGCGCTCATGAATTTCCGGGGCGAGGTCACCGCCTCGACGTAGAGCAGGATCGCGCGGGTGCCGGTGTCGGCGGCGAAGTGGTTGAGGAGGTCGCCGAAATCGACGTCGATCATGTCGCCGAGCGAGACCACGGCGGAGAAGCCGATGGAGCGGGCCTTGGCCCAGTCGAGCACGGATGTCGCGACCGCCCCGGACTGGACGACGAAGGCGAGGTCGCCGGCATCGGCGAAGTCCTGGGCGAAGCTGGCATCGAGATGCACGGCCGGCACCTGCACGCCGACGCAGTTGGGGCCGACGATCCTGAGGAGATGCGGTTGCGAGGCATCCAGCGTTGCCTGGCGGAGCGCCTTGCCGGCAGCGCTGCCGCCTTCGCCGAAGCCGGCAGTGATGACCACCGCCGCCCGCGTGCCCCGCCGGCCGAGCTCGGCGATGAGGCCCGGCACGGTCGAGGGCGGCGTCGCGATTACGGCGAGATCGGGCGTCGCCGGCAGGCTGGCGATGTCAGGGTAGGTCCAAACGCCCTCGACCGAGCGCCGGCCGGGATTGACCGGGAACACCGGCCCGCCGAACCCGGCCCGGAGCAGGTTCTGGGCGAGGACGGCGCCGACCGTACCCGGCCGCTCGCTGGCCCCGATCAGCGCGATCGACGCGGGGCGGAACAGGGCGCTGAGATTGCGTTGCGACATAGGCCGTGACCCAGCCTAGCTCAGTTCAGTAGCGCCGGTCGCGATTCACCGGATGCAGCAGCGGCCGTCCAGTGACCGCACGACGGTAGTTCTCGACGATCTGTGGAGCGGCTGTCTCCGCCCGCGTCAGCGCCGAGACATGCGGGGTGATGACCACCCTGGGGTTCCGCCAGAACGGATGCGCGGCGGGCAACGGCTCTTCGCGGAAGACGTCGAGGGCGGCACCGCCGAGATGGCCCGTGTCGAGCAACGCCCCCAGATCCTCGTCGACCAGCAGCCGGCCGCGCCCGGCATTGATGACGAAGGCGCCCTTGGGCAGCCAGGAAAGGCGCTTCCTGTTCAGCAGGTCCTCGGTTGCCGGCGTCAGCGGCAGGAGCACGACCAGGATGTCCGTGCGCGCGAGGAACGGCTTCAGGCCGTCGTCGCCATGGAAGGTCTCGACGCCGTCGATGCGTTTCTGGGTGCGGCTCCAGCCGGCGAGCGGGAAGCCGAACAGCTTGAGGCGCGCCAGGGCATGACCGCCGAGCTCGCCGAGACCCATCATGCCGACGCGGCGGCGCGCCCATGAAGGCGGCGGCAGCTCGTGCCAGCGCCCCTCGGCCTGGAGACGGCGGTAGTCGAGGTCCTGCTTGTGAAAGCGGAGCACGTTCATCACGACCCACTGGGTCATGTCCTCGGTCATCGACGGATCGACGATGCGCGAGATCGGCAGCGTCTCCGGCAGTTCGGCATCGTGGAAGACATGGTCGACACCCGCACCCAGCGACTGCAAGCCGCGGAGGTTCGGGAGCTTCGCGAGCGCGCCGGTCGGGAAGGCCCAGCCGACGCAGAAATCGACGTCGGCCGGATTGCCGATCTTCGGCCAGACCCTGAGCTCGACATCCGGCAGCAGGCGCTGGAGCGCGCCGGTCCAGGCGGCGACGTCCTCGGGATCGGATTTGAAGAGGATGGCCATTGGCGCGGGGCTAGCTCGCGCGCTTCCAGGTGGTCCCTTGAGCGGAGTCCTCGAGCACGACGCCCTGGGCCTTGAGCTCGTCGCGGATGCGGTCGGCCTCGGCGAAGTTGCGGGCCTTCCGCGCCAGGAGGCGGCGCTGGATCATGCCGGCGATCTCGGCCTCGCCCAGGCTCTCGCTCCCCGCCGGCTGCCAGCGGAACCAGGCGACCGGGTCCTGCTGCAGGAGGCCCATGATCTCGCCCGCCGCCTTGAGCTCGCCCGCGAGCCGCCGCTTCTCCGCAGGATCCGACGCCTTGTTCAGCTCGGTCGCGATCTCGTGCAGATGCGAGATCGCGAGCGGCGTGTTGAGGTCGTCCTCCAGCGCGGCGAGGACGGTGAAGGGCAGCTCGCTCGCTGCCGGCGCGCCCCGGCCCTGGAGGGCCTGGTAGAGCCGGTCGAGCCCGCTCCGCGCCTCCTTCAGGCCCTCGTTGGTCCATTCAAGCGGCTGGCGGTAGTGGCCGGTCAGCATGTAGTAGCGCAGCGCCTCGCCGGGTGCGTCGCGCAGCAGCTCGTTGACGGTGCGGAAGTTGCCGAGAGACTTCGACATCTTCTCCGAACCGAAATTCAGCATGCCGTTGTGCACCCAGTAGCGCGCCATCGGCCAGGTGCCGGGGAAGGCACAGCAGCTCTGGGCGATCTCGTTCTCGTGGTGCGGGAAGATCAGGTCGAGCCCGCCGCCATGGATGTCGAAGCTCTCGCCGAGCAGCTGGACGGCCATCGCCGAGCACTCGATGTGCCAGCCAGGACGACCACGTCCCCAGGGACTGTCCCAGCCCGGCTGGTCGTCGCGGGAGGGTTTCCACAACACGAAGTCCGCCGGATCGCGCTTGTAGGGGGCGACGTCGACGCGGGCGCCGGCGACCATCTCGTCGCGGTTGCGGCCCGAGAGCCTGCCGTAGTCGGGCATCGAGGGAACGTTGAACAACACGTGGCCTTCGGCAGCGTAGGCGTTCCCCTTCCCGATCAGGATCTCGGCGATGCGGATGATGCCTGGAATATGCTCGGTTGCCCGAGGTTCGTAGTCCGGCGACAACGCCAGCAGCGCGCCCATATCCGCCTGATACTGCGCCAGCGTCCGCTCGGTGAGCTGACGGATCGTCTCGCCATTCGCCCGGGCGCGATCGTTGATCTTGTCGTCGATGTCGGTGACGTTGCGGACGTAGGTCACCCTGGGGTAGAGCCGCTTCAGGAGCCGGTAGAGCAGGTCGAAGACGATGACCGGGCGCGCGTTGCCGATATGGGCGAAGTCGTAGGCCGTGACGCCGCACACATACATGCGCACATGGTTCGGATCGAGGGGACTGAACTCCTCTTTCTTCCGCCAGAGCGTGTTGTGCAGCTTGAGACCCATGACGCCTTATGCCTCCTTGCCGAGCAGTCGCGCGAGCGTCCGCTCGCGGCCGAGGAGGACTAGCAGAGACTTGAGTTCGGGTCCATGCGGGCGGGCGGTCAGCGCGAGCCTGAGCGGCTGGTAGAGATCCTTGCCCTTGCGACCGGTGGCGGCGGCGACCGACTTGGTCCAGGCCGGCCAGGTGGTCTCGTCCCACGGCTCCAGCGGCAGCAACGCCGCGGCCGCCTCGGCGAAGAGCGGATCGGCGATGTCGGGGCGGATCGGCCCGTGCACGACTCCCCACCATTCGGCCGCCTCGGCGACGCGGGTCAGGTTGGACCGCACGGCAAGCCAGAAGCGCTCGTCGGCGCCCGCCGGCAGACGATCGGCCACATCGGCGAAGGCAAAGCGCTGGATCAGTCGGTGGTTGAGGCGCGGCAGCTCGTCCGGATCGAACTTCGGCGTCGCCCGGCCGAAATGGCCGAGGTCGAAATGCCGCACCAGCTCATCGAGGGAGAGATAAGGCTCGACCGCTTCCGAGGTGCCGAGATGGGCCAGCAGGCTGTTGATGGTCATCGCCTCGATGCCGTCCTCGCGAAGGCTGGCGATGGACAGGCTGCCGAGCCGCTTCGACAGGCCCTCGCCGGCCGCATCCGCGATCAGCGTCGTATGCGCGAAGCCCGGAACGACAGCACCCAGCGCCCGAAAGAGCTGGATCTGGATCGCGGTGTTGGCGACGTGATCCTCGCCGCGGATGACGTCGGTAACGCCGAGGTCGATGTCGTCGACCACCGTCGCCAGCGTGTAGATCGGCCGCCCGTCGGCACGCAGCAGGACCGGGTCGGAGAGGTTGGACGCTTCGAAATGAACATGCCCTCGGACCTTGTCGTCCCAGTCGATGCGACCGGGCTCCAGCCTGAAGCGCCAATGGGGCACGATGGTCTTCGCCAGCTCCGCTTTCTCCGGGTCCGTCAACCTGAGCGCGGCGCGGTCATAGACCGGCGGCTTGCCGGCATTGATCTGCGTCTTCCGCTTCAGCGACAGCTCCTCCGGCGTCTCGAAGCAGGGGTATAGCCGGCCCGATGCCTTCAGCCGCGCGGCGGCCTCGTCATAGCGATGCAGGCGGCCGGACTGGCGGTCGATGAGATCCCAGCGGAGTCCGAGCCAGACGAGATCCTCCTCGATGCCACGGGCGAATTCAGGGGTCGAGCGCTCGGTGTCGGTGTCGTCGAGACGGAGCAGGAAGCGGCCGCCCTGCTGGCGGGCGAACAGCCAGTTGACCAGCGCGGTGCGGATGTTGCCGACATGCAGGCGGCCGGTCGGACTCGGCGCGAAGCGGACGAGAGTCACGATCCCCCCTCCCCAACCCTCCCCCGCAAGGGGGGAGGGGGTACGAGGCGCGACGTCTTACCCCCTCCCCCCTTGCGGGAGAGGGTTGGGGAGGGGGGTATCCGCATCACTTCTGGAACCCGTTGACGATCGGGTAGCGGCGGTCACGGCCGAAGGCGCGGCGGGTGATCTTGACGCCGGGCGGGGCCTGACGGCGCTTGTACTCGGCGCGGTCTAGCATGCGCCAGACGCGCCTGACCGTCGCCTCGTCATGGCCGCGGGCGACGATCTCCTCCACCTTCATCTCGTCTTCGATCAGGGAGGAGAGGATGTCGTCGAGCGCGTCATAGGGCGGCAGCGTGTCCTGGTCGGTCTGGTTCGGCTTGAGCTCCGCCGAGGGCGGCTTGGTGATGACGCGCTCGGGCATTACCCGACCGGCCCGCCCCTTGGCACCGTCGGGCAAAGACTGGTTGCGCCAGCGGCAGAGCTCGAACACGGTGGTCTTGTAGACGTCCTTGAGCACGGCATAGCCGCCGCACATGTCGCCGTAGAGCGTGGCGTAGCCGACCGACATCTCCGATTTATTGCCGGTCGATAACACCATGTGGCCGAGCTTGTTGGAGATCGCCATCAGCGTGACGCCGCGGGACCGGCTCTGGATGTTCTCTTCGGTGATATCGGGCTGGCGCCCCTCGAACAGCGGCTTCAGCATGGCCTCGAAGGCGTCCATCGCCGGCTCGATCGAGATGGTGTCGAGGCGGATGCCGAGCAGGCGCGCGCACTCGGCCGCGTCGTCAAGGCTGTCCTGGCTGGTATAGGGCGACGGCATCATCACCGCCCGCACCCGGTCCGGCCCCAGCGCGTCGACCGCGACCGCAGCCGAGAGCGCCGAGTCGATGCCGCCGGAAAGCCCGAGGATGACGCCGGGGAAGCGGCTCTTCTCGACATAGTCGCGCAAGCCCACGACCATCGCCTGGTAGATCGACTCGAGCCCGTCCGCGACCTTTGCGATCTCGCCCTCGGCGACCCAGCCTTCGCCGTCGCGGCGGAAAGCGACCCGCCGCACGCATTCGCGCCACGCCGGAAGCTGCACCTTCAGGTGCCGATCGGCCCCGACGACGAAGGAGCCGCCGTCGAAGACGATCTCGTCCTGACCGCCGATCTGGTTGACGTAGACCAGCGGCAGCCCGCTTTCGACCACACGCGCGACCGCGAGGTCGAGGCGTTGGTCCAGCTTGTCGTGCTCGTAGGGCGAGCCGTTGGGAACGATCAGGAGCTCCGCCCCGGACTCCTCCAGCGTCTCCGTCACGTCCCCCGTCCACATGTCCTCGCAGATCATCACGCCGAGGCGCACGCCCCTGAACGCGATCGGGCCGGGCATGGGGCCGGCGGCGAACACCCGCTTCTCGTCGAAGACGCCGTAGTTCGGCAGGTCGTACTTGAGCCGGGTCGCGACGATCTTGCCGGCGTCGACGAGGAGGGCGGCGTTGTAGGTCTTGCCCTCGACCCGCCAGGGCGTGGTCACCAGCACGGCCGGACCGCCATCGGCGGTGGCGGCGGCGATCGCATCCACCGCATCTGCCAGGGCGTCGAGGAAGGCCGGCTTCAGGACCAGGTCCTCCGGTGGATATCCCGAGAGGGCGAGTTCGCCCGGCACCACCAGGTCGGCGCCGAAGGCCTTCGCCTCCTCCCGCGCCCTCAGGAGCTTGTCGCGGTTGCCGGCGACGTCGCCGACTGTCGGGTTGACCTGGGCAAGGGCGAGGATCAGGCGATCGGTCATGGCTTCCGCGCCTTCCACGCGGCCCGGGCGAAGATCCGGTCGCCGGCGAGCCAGCGCTCGGAGGAGTTGGGATGATCGAGCGCGGCCTTCAGGCCGAGGCCGAGCTCGATGTCGCCGTCGGCATATCCCGACTCGACCAGCGCCTCCTTGACGCCGGAATCAAGCGCGAGGCCGAGCAGCCACGGGACGTTCCACGACGGGATCTCTCTGGTCGACCCGCCGCCATGGATCTGCTTCTTGCAGGCTTCCGCGTCGTAGGAGTTGAAGGAGCGGCAGACCAGCGGCCGCACCGGATGGGCGGTGCAGGCACCGTCGACCAGGAGAGGACATGGGAGCCGAGCCATGCTGCGCTGGCTCTGCGTCAGCTTCTCGGCCTTGTCCTCGTAGACGATCATCCGCATGTCGAGCAGCGTGCGCTCGGCCCGGCCGAAGGTCTCGCGGACATAGTCGGCGATGCGAAGCACGGTGGCGGCATCCGTCATCACCGTCAGGTGGCAGCAATGGTCGCAGCCCTTCTTGCAGGCGAGCGGCTTCTCCGGCGGCGCCGGCGTCTTGAGGCCGGTGACGGCGGACTCGAAAGCCTCGTTCACGGTGTCGGCGACGGCGCGGACCCGCTGCGGCGTGCGATGGACAGCGAGGCTTTCCACCGTGGTCTTCTTCAGGTGCTGCCTCAGGCCGTCGAACAACGGCTGCAGCGGGACCCGGCCCTCGGGGAGCTTCGTTCCGGTCATCGGCTCAACCTTGGCGGCGAAGCAGGAATTCGCGCCCGACCTTGACCAGAGGCTTGCCGTCGTACTGGACGATGTCGGAGGTGGCGTAGGTCTCGCTCCAGCTGTCGGGCAGATATGACCCTGTCCCGACCGCATCCAGCGGCGCGCGAGCCACCGCCATCACCTTGCACTTGGCCGGGTTGAAGCCGGACGAGCCGACGATCTTGACCTTGGGGAATCCGGTACGGTCGAGCTGCTCGCGCATGTGCCAGATAGCGGCGGCGGAGACGCCGGGCCCGATCAGATGGCGAAGCTCCGACTCCGAGCGATAGCCCCGGATCGATTCCGGCGCGTTGCGCTCGAGCACGGCATAGGAGGCGGCGACGTCCAGCCCCTCGACGTAGCGGCCGCCATGGGTGTCGATGCGGACGGAGAGGTCGCCGCGCTCGGCGAGGTCCGGAAAGCGCCGGCAGACCGCCAGGGCATCGGCGATCTCCAGGCCGAAATAGTCGACCAGCACCGTCAGGCTCTCGCCCGGATGGGTCTCGCGGAACATCTCGGCGGCGCGCAGCGTCGAGCCGGCATAGCCGATCAGCGCATGCGGCATGGTGCCCTTGCCGTGCTGCTGGCCGAAATAGTGCGCGGTCGCGTCGGTGGCATTGGCGACGAATCCGAACGCGCCGACCTTCGCCTTCGCCTTGGCCGAGCCGACCGAGGCGCCGTAGGCCATGAGCTCGGCCATCTCCGCCCCGGCGCAGTGGCGGGCGTCGAAGGCGAAAAAGGCGGTCTTCGGCAGGTCGACGCACATGGTGTAGGCGTTATAGGCGGCAACGCAGGCCGCGCCGAGCTTCTGCAGGTAGATGGTCTCGAGATCGACCAGATGGAAGAGCGAGCCGGTGAGATAGAGCATGGGCTCGCCGGCGCCGACCCAGGCCCCCTCCTTGTGGCGGAGATCGATGTCGATCCGGGTGCCGCGCGACTCGGCCATCGCCTGGATCCACTCGATGGCCAGACGCGGCGCCGAGGTCACCGGCCGGCGCATGAACACCGCATAGGTGACCTTGGTGTCGCCGAAGCGTTCGACGCAGGCCTTGGTCTTGAGGAAGTAGACGTCGGTGTAGCGCGGCACGTCCTCGGGGAGAGGCTGCATGGGGGAACTCGGGTTGCGGCCTTCGGGGAGGCCTGGGGAACGCCCGTTATCCGGCCAGGGCGACGCGCGGCTCGGCCAGCGCCTCGCGCTCGCGCTTCAGAAGCTCGGCGATTTCGAAGGAGAGCTCGATCGCCTGGCTGGCGTTCAGCCGCGGATCGCAATGGGTGTGATAGCGGTCGGCGAGCGCGATCTCGTCGATCGCCTGGGCGCCGCCGATGCATTCGGTGACGTCCTGCCCGGTCATCTCGAAATGGACGCCGCCGGCATAGGTGCCCTCCGCCTGGTGCACGGCGAAGAAACCGCGCACCTCGGCCAGGATCCGGTCGAAGGCCCGGGTCTTGTAGCCGGTCGAGGACTTGATGGTGTTGCCATGCATCGGGTCGCAGGCCCAGACCACGGTCTTGCCCTCGCGCTTCACCGCCCGGATCAGCGGCACCAGCTTGTCGACCTTGTCGGCGCCCATCCGGCAGATGACGGTGAGCCGTCCGGCCTCGTTCGCCGGGTTGAGGGTGTCGATCAGCTTCAAAAGGTCGTCGGTCGAGAGCGACGGCCCGGCCTTGAAGGCGAGCGGGTTCTTCACGCCGCGGAAGAACTCGACATGGGCGCCGTCGACCTGGCGCGTGCGGTCGCCGATCCAGATCAGGTGCGCCGAGCAGTCGTACCAGTCGCCGCTGGTAGAATCGACGCGGGTCAGCGCCTGCTCGTAGCCCAGCAGCAGCGCCTCGTGGCTGGTATAGAAGTCGGTCTCGCGGAGCGCCGGGATCGCTTCCGGCGTGAGGCCGCAGGCGGCCATGAAGCCGAGGCATTCCTGGATGCGGTCGGCGAGCTCCTGGTAGCGCTCCCCCGCCGGGCTCTTGGAGACGAATCCCAGGTTCCAGGCATGGACCTTCTGCAGGTTGGCGAAGCCGCCCTGGGCGAAGGCGCGAAGCAGGTTCAGCGTCGCCGCCGACTGGTTGTAGCAGCGGAGCTGGCGCGCCGGATCGGGCCGTCGGGCGTCGGGCGTGAACTCCATGCCGTTGACGATGTCGCCGCGGTAGGACGGAAGCTCGAGCGAGCCCTGCTTCTCGGTCTTGTCCGAGCGCGGCTTGGCGAACTGGCCGGCCATGCGGCCGACCTTCACCACCGGGCAGGCGGCGCCGAAGGTCAAAACCACCGCCATCTGCAGCAGCACCTTGAAGGTGTCGCGGATGTTGTTGGCGGAGAATTCGGCGAAGCTCTCCGCGCAGTCGCCGCCCTGGAGCAGGAACGCCTTCCCGGCAGCGACCTGAGCCAGCGACGCCTTCAGGTTCCGGGCCTCGCCGGCAAAGACCAGCGGCGGATACTTGCGGAGCTCAGCCTCGGCATCGGCGAGCGCCTTCGGGTCGGTCCAATCCGGCTGCTGCTGGATCGGCCTGGACCGCCAGGACTCGGGCGTCCACTTGCCGGCCATGTTCGCAACTCCTCTCAACTCAGGGGCACAAGCCTATACGAAACCGGGCTAGTCTAAGCAAGGCGCGTGCTTCCAAGGAGAGGGTTCGGATGACCATGAAAGACGCAATCGCCAGCATGAAGGTCGACGACGAGCGGGTGCGCATCACCGAGTACCGTCTGCCGCCCGGATCGCATACCGGATGGCATCGGCACGGCATGGCCTATGTGGTGGTGCCGACCCAGGGCGGACGGCTACGGATAGTGTCGAAAGCCGGCGAGAGCGCCGCAGAGATGGTCGTCGGCCAGCCCTATTCGCGGCCTGTCGGAGTCGAGCACGACGTCATCAACGACGGTCCGGGCGAGATCGCCTTCATCGAGGTCGAGATCAAGGCTCTGGCAGGTTGAGATGACCGAGCCGGATTCGACCAAGGTCGCCGCGCTCGCCCGCTGGCTCGTAGATGGAGCGGAAGGCGCGCCGCGGCCGGAGCAGGTAGTACAGACCCTGTGCGAGAGATTGCTGGCCGCCGGCGTCCCGCTCGACCGAACGGCGGCGTTCGTGCGCACGCTTCATCCGAACGTCCTCGGGGTGCGTTTTGTCTGGCGACCAGGGCAGCCGGTCGCCATTCTGCACGCGCCCCGCAGCATTCTCGACGACGCCGAATTCCTCAACAGTCCGCTGCTGCCCGTATTCGACACCGGGCAGCCGCTCCGGCGGCGCCTGGTCGACCCCGACTGCCCGCGCGACTTCCCGATCCTCGAGGAATTCGAGGCCGAGGGCATCACCGACTACGTGGTCTCGCCGCTCCGCTTCCTTTCCGGCGAGAACCACGTCGTCACCTGGACCACCAAAGCGCCGGAGGGCTTCTCCGACGCGGACGTCGCCGCCCTCGATGCGGTCGTGCCGCCGCTGGCGCGGCTCGCCGAGATCTACACGCTCGGACGCACCGCGGTGAACCTGCTCAACGTCTATGTCGGCCACGACGCCGGCGAACGCATCCTCAAGGGCAACATCCGCCGCGGCGAGACGACGACGCTGGAGGCGGCGATCTGGCTGTCCGATCTCCGCGGCTTCACCGCCTTTTCGGAAATGCTGGCGCCGGGCGAGCTGATCGGCCTCTTGAACGCGACCTTCGGCGCCCAGGTGCCGGCGATCGAGGCCCATGGCGGCCAGGTGCTGAAGTTCATGGGTGACGGCGTGCTGGCGATCTTCCCGGCGTCCTCGGGACGGGAGGCGGCCTGCGCCTCGGCGCTGGCGGCGGCCGAGGAGGCCCATGCCGCCTGTGCCGCCCTTGAAACCATCGACACCCCGACGCGCATCGGCGTCGGCCTCCATGTCGGCCCGGTCTCCTACGGCAACATCGGCGGCGAGAACCGGCTCGACTTCACCTGCATCGGCCCGGCGGTCAATCTCGCCGCCCGCCTGCAAGGCCTGGCGGCGAGCGAAGGCTGGTCGGTCGCGCTGTCGGAGGATTTCGCGACGACGCTGCCGAAGACGCCCCGCCCGCTCGGCCGCTTCCAGCTCAAGGGGCTGCCGGTGCCGGTGCCGGTCTTCGCGCCAGGCTGAGCGGCGCCGCTACTCCGCTGCCTGCTTCGCCGCTTCCTTCCGCTTGTCGCGAAGCGTGACGAACTCCTCGGCGGCGGAGGGGTGGATGCCGATGGTCTGGTCGAACTGGCGCTTGGTCGCCCCGCACTTCACCGCGACGGCGAGGCCCTGGATGATCTCCGGCGCATCAGGCCCGACCATGTGGCAGCCGAGCACGCGGTTGCTGGCGGTATCGACCACCAGCTTCATCATCGTTCGCTCGTCGCGGCCCGACAGCGTGTTCTTCATCGGCCTGAATCGGGTCACGTAGACGTCGATCTCCTTGTAGATCGCCGCCGCCGCTTCCTCCGAAAGCCCGACCGAGGCGATCGACGGCTGGCTGAACACCGCCGACGGCACGTTCTCGTGGTCGGTCTTCATCGGGTTGTCGTTGTAGAGCGTCTCGGCGACGGCGCGGGATTCGGCGATCGCGACCGGCGTCAGGTTGATGCGGTCGGTGACGTCGCCGACCGCGTAGACGTTGGGCACCGTCGTCCGCGACCACTCGTCGACGGCGATGGCGCCCTTCTTGTTGAGGGTGACGCCGGCCTCGGCCAAGCCGAGATCGGCGGTATTGGGCGCACGCCCGATGGCGTAGAGCACATGGCTGCAGGCGATGCGCTCCCCGGCATCGGTGACGACGACGAGGCCGCTCGATGCCGTCTCGATCGCGGTCACATGGGTACGCGGCTTCAAGGCGATGCCCTGCTTTCCCATCTCCTCGGCGAGCGAGGCACGGATGTCATGGTCGAATCCGCGGAGCACGCCGTCGCCGCGGATGATCTCCGTGACCTCAGATCCCAGGTTACGGAAGATGCCGGCGAACTCGACGGCGATGTAGCCGCCACCGACGACGATCAGGTGCTTCGGGATCTCCTTCAGGTCGAGGATCTCGTCGGACGTCATCGCCAGATCGATGCCCGGGATCGCCGGCCGGATCGCGTGCCCGCCGGTCGCGATCATGATGGTCTCGGCGGTCACGCGCCGGCCGGCGACCTCGACGGTGTGCGCGTCGACCAGCCGGGCGCGGCCGTCGATGATCTCGACGCCGGAATTCTTCAGCATGTTGATGTAAATGCCGTTGAGGCGGTCGAGCTCGCGATCCTTCCGCCCGACCATCGCCGCCCAGTCGACCGTCGGCTCGCCGACGGTCCAGCCATAACCCTCGGCATCGTCGAAGGCGCGGGCGAATTCGGAAGCGTAGACCAGCAGCTTCTTCGGTACGCAGCCGCGCAGCACGCAGGTGCCGCCGACGCGGACCGACTCGGCGATGGCGACCTTGGCGCCATAGGAGCCGGCCCGCCTGGACCCGGCGACGCCGCCCGAACCCGCTCCGATGGTGAAGAGGTCGAAGTCGTACTTGGTGGCCATTCAGATCCCGCCCATGCAGAGGTATTTGATCTCGACGAATTCCTCGATGCCGTATTTCGAGCCCTCGCGGCCGATGCCGGATTCCTTCATGCCGCCGAAGGGCGCCACCTCGGTCGAGATCAGGCCCTCGTTGATGCCGACCATGCCGTATTCCAGCGCCTCGGCGACGCGCCAGACCCGGCCGATGTCGCGGCTGTAGAAATAGGCAGCGAGCCCGAACTCGGTGTCGTTGGCGAGCCTGACCGCCTCCTCTTCCGTCTTGAAGCGGAACAGGGGCGCCACCGGGCCGAAGGTCTCTTCCCGCGCCATCTTCATCTGGGTGGTGACGTCGACCAGCACCGTCGGCTGGAAGAAGGTGCCGCCGAGCGAGTGGCGCTTGCCGCCGGTCAGCACCTTGGCGCCCTTCGCCAGCGCGTCGGCGAGATGCTCCTCGACCTTCTTCAGCGCGTTCTCGTCGATCAGCGGCCCCTGCTGCGCGCCGGCCTCGAGCCCGTCGGCGACCTTGAGCTTGGACGCCGCCTCCGCCAGCTTCTTCGAGAACGCGTCGTAGACGCCGTCCTGCACCAGGATGCGGTTGGCGCAGACGCAGGTCTGCCCGGTGTTCCGGTATTTCGAGATCATCGCGCCGGTGACCGCGGCATCGACGTCGGCGTCGTCGAAGACCAGGAACGGCGCGTTGCCGCCGAGCTCGAGCGAGATCTTCTTCACCGTCGACGACGCCTGCTTCATCAGCAGCTTGCCGATCTCGGTCGACCCGGTGAAGCCCACCTTGCGGACGATCGGGTTGGTGGTGAGCTCGAGGCCCACGGCCGGCGCCTGGTTGGTGGTGACGATGTTGAAGACGCCCTTGGGGAAGCCGGCACGCTCCGCCAGCTCGGCCAGCGCGAGTGCGGTCAGCGGCGTCTGCTCGGCCGGCTTCACCACCACCGGGCAGCCGGCGGCCAGGGCCGGCGCCACCTTGCGGGTGATCATCGCCGCCGGGAAGTTCCAGGGCGTGATCGCCGCGACGACGCCGATCGGCTCCTTGATCACCACCAGCCGCTTGTCGGGGCCGTGCTGGGGAATGGTGTCGCCGTAGATGCGCTTGGCTTCCTCGGCGAACCACTCGACGAAGGAGGCGGCATAGGCGACCTCGCCCTTGGCCTCGGTCAGCGGCTTCCCCTGCTCCGAGGTCATCAGGAGGGCAAGATCGTCCTGGTTCTCCATCATCAGGTTGAACCAGCGCCTGAGGGTCGCCGAGCGCTCCTTGGCCAGCTTCTTCCGCCATGGCCCCCAGGCGGCATTCGCCGCCTCGATCGCGCGCCTCGTCTCCTTGACGCCGAGGTCGGCAACTTCGGCGATGGTCTGACCGGTGGCGGGGTTGGTGACCGCGAAGGTGGCGCCGCTATCGGCTCTGCGCCAGGCACCGTCGACATAGGCCTGGTCGCGCAGCAGCTTGGTGTCCTTCAGCGCCGGCGCCGGGGCTTTGGCTTGCATGTCAGCACTCCTTGGGAGGAGGCCGCATTTGACGCCCGGAGCCTGCCGGCGGTCAACCGCGCCGGCAGTACGGGATTCGCTACTCCACCGTCACCGACTTGGCGAGGTTGCGCGGCTGGTCGACGTCGTTGCCCCGCGCGACGGCGACGGAATAGGCCATCAGCTGGATCGGGATGGTGAAGAGGATCGGCGCCACCAGCGGCTCGGCCTTGGGCACGGTGAAGACGCGCGCCTTGGTGCCTTTGAGCTTCGCCGCGCCTTCCGTATCGGTCAGCACGATGGCGCGGCCGCCGCGGGCGAGCACCTCCTGGAGGTTGGCGGCGGTCTTGTGGAACAGCTCGTCGGACGGCGCGATCACGATCACCGGCACGCCGTCGGTGATCAGCGCGATCGGCCCGTGCTTCATCTCGCCGGCGGCATAGCCCTCGGCGTGGATGTAGGAGATCTCCTTGAGCTTGAGCGCCCCCTCCATCGCGATCGGATATGACGCGCCGCGGCCGAGGTAGAGAACGTCGCGGCAGGGCGCGATCTCCTCGGCGATGGCGCGCATGTCGTCGGCGAGCTCGAGGGTTTCCGCGGCCAGCGCCGGCAGACGGATGAGCTGCTCGGCATAGCGCGCCATCTCATCGGTGCTGAGCTTGCCGTGCTCGCGGGCGAGATGGAGCGTGAGGCAGGCGAGCACCGTGAGCTGGGTGGTGAAGGCCTTGGTCGAGGCGACGCCGATCTCCGGCCCGGCATATGTCCGAAGGCAGAGATCGGCCTCGCGCGCCATCGAGCTGTCGGGCACGTTGACCAGGCTGACGATGATCTGGCCCTGGGAGCGGGCGTAGCGCAGCGCTTCCAGCGTATCCAGCGTCTCGCCCGACTGCGAGATGAAGAGGGATACGCCGCCCGGCGACATCTCCGGCTGGCGATAGCGGAACTCGGAGGCGATATCGACCTCGACCGAGAGCCGGCCGATGCGCTCCAGCCAGTATTTCGCCAGCATGCCGGCGTAGAAGGAGGTGCCGGCGGCGATGATGGTGATGCGCGGGACGCCGGCAATGCGGAACGGCAGCGGCGGCAGCACTATCCGGCGGCGGATGGGGTTGTAGTAGTATCCCAGCGTGTCGCCGATCACCTCCGGCTGCTCATGGATCTCCTTCTCCATGAAGTGCCGGTAGTTGCCCTTGCCGACCTCGGCGTCGGAGACCTCGGTCAGCGTCACCGGACGATCCACCACCTGGCCGTCGCGGGCATGGATGGTGACGCCGTCGCGGCGCACGGCCGCCCAGTCGCCCTCTTCGAGATAGACGACCCGCCGCGTCAGCGGCGCCAGGCCGACGGCATCCGAGCCGATGAAGCTCTCGCCGTCACCGAGCCCGATGGCGACCGCCGAGCCCTGGCGCGCGGCCAGCAGCAGGTCGGGCCGGTCCTTGACCAGCGCGCAGAAGGCGAAGGCGCCGTCGAGCCGGCTCATCATCTCGGCCATGGCCGATTCGGCGTCGCGGCCCTGGTCGAGCAGGTGGGTCAGGAGATGAGCGATCACCTCGGTGTCGGTGTCGCTCTGAAAGACGCGGCCGAACCCGACCAGCTCCTGGCGGAGCTCGGCGAAGTTCTCGATGATGCCGTTGTGGACGACGGCGACCCGCTCGGTCGCGTGCGGATGGGCGTTCTTCTCGATCGGCGGGCCGTGGGTCGCCCAGCGCGTGTGGCCGATGCCGATGTCGCCGGCCAGCGGCTCGGAGCCCAACAGCGTCTTGAGGTTCACCAGCTTGCCCGAGGCTCGCCGACGGTCGATCGCGCCTTCGGTGATGGTGGCGATGCCGGCGGAGTCGTAGCCCCGATACTCGAGTCGCTTGAGCGCATCCAGAATCCGCCCGGCGACCGGGCCTTTGCCGAGAATGCCGATGATTCCGCACATGTTGGTCTAGTCTTTCCTTGATCCCTTGGCGGCGACACGTGCCGCGCGGTAGGCCCTGGCGCGGCCGGGCTTCGCAACCTGGCGGGCGCGGCCGAAGGCCATCGCGTCGGACTCGACGTCCTCGGTGATGACGCTGCCGGCGGTGACGTAGGCGCCCGAGCCGAGCCGGATCGGCGCCACCAGCGTCGAGTTGGAGCCGACGAAGGCACCGGCGCCGATCTCGGTCCGCGACTTGGTCACGCCGTCGTAGTTGCAGGTGATGGTGCCGGCGCCGATGTTGGCCTTGGCGCCGATCGAGGCGTCGCCGAGATACGCCAGGTGATTGGCCTTGGCGCCGGCGCCGAGCGAGGTCGCCTTGAGCTCGACGAAGTTGCCGATGTGCGCGCCGGCGCCGACGCGGGTGCCCGGCCGAAGCCGCGCGAAAGGACCGACCAGCGCACCCTCGCCGATCACCGCACCTTCGAGATGGCTGAACGAACGGATCTCGGTGTTGTCGCCGACGCTCACGCCCGGCCCGAAGACGACGTGCGGATGAATGGTCACGTCGCGCCCGAGCCTTGTGTCGGCGGCGAAGAAGACGGTCTCCGGCGCGACCAGCGTGGCCCCATCCTCCATGGCGCGGGCGCGAAGCCGCGACTGCATCAAGGCCTCGGCCCGAGCCAGGCCCTCGCGGCTGTCGACGCCGAGGAGCTCGTCGGCCGGCGCCTCGATCACCGCTGCGGTGAGGCCGCGGCCGCGGGCGATGCCGACCAGGTCGGTCAGGTAGTATTCGCCCTTGGCATTGCGGTTGCTGATCTTGTCGAGGAAGCCGAAGAGCCGCTTGCCGTCGATGACCATGACGCCGGAGTTGCAGAGATCGATCGCGCGTTCTTCGGCGCTCGCCTCCAGCCACTCGACGATCCGCTCGAGTCCGCCGTCGGGGCCGAGCAACAGCCGGCCGTAGCGCGCTGGATCGGTGGGGCGGAAGCCGAGCACGACGACCGCGGGCGGCTTCGCCCCGGATCGCCGCCGGCGGATCATCTTCTTCAGGGTCGCCGGCGTCAGGAACGGCGAATCGCCATAGATCACCAGCACGTCGCCGGCGAAGCCCCTGAGCACGGAGCGCGCCGCCTTGGCCGCGTCGCCGGTACCGAGGCGCTCATGCTGGATCGCCGTCGGTGCCGGCTTCACCGCGCGGGTGACCGCCTCGCCGTCGGGGCCGACCACCACCACAAGACGCGCCGGCTTCAACGACTGGACGGTCTTCAGAACATGCGAAATAAGAGGAAAACCGGCGATCGGGTTGAGTACTTTCGGGCGGTCGGACTTCATCCGTGTACCCTTGCCGGCGGCAAGGACGACAACGGCGAGCGATCGTGACGGGGCGTTCATGAGCGAGGTCTATAGTTTTTTAGGTAATTGCCACGCATCCTTGCCATAGCTTGGCCCTCCGCACAAAGTCTTGTTTTGTAACCAAGTGTAGGGGTTCTTGCCATGGGGTGGCCGCGAGCGGTGGTGTTCGACCTGGACGGGACGCTGATCGACAGCGGTCCGGACCTGGCCCGCCTGCTCAATATCGTGCTCGCGGAATATGGCCGATCGGAGGTCGATCTTGAACGCGTGCGGGGTTTCGTCGGCGACGGCATCGCCAAGCTGGTGGAGCGTGGGTTCGAGGCGACCGGCGGTTCGACGGAGACTGAACGCCGCGCCGCCACCGATCGTTTCCTCGGCGTCTACGAAGCCGAACCGGCCCTGCTCACCCGCCCCTATCCCGGCGTCGCCGCGACCCTGCAGCGCCTGACCGATGACGGCCGAAGTCTGGCCGTCTGCACCAACAAGGCCGAGCGCGTCACCCACGCCGTGCTCCATGCGCTGGGACTCGATCGATTCTTCGGCGCGGTGATCGGCGGCGACAGCCTCGCCGTCAGGAAGCCTGACCCGGCGCCGCTGCAGGCGGCGATCGAGCGCGTCGGCGCCGATGCCGGGTCGTCGGTGATGGTCGGCGACAACGAGCACGATGCGGCCACGGCGAAGGCGGCCGGCGTCTGCTGCGTGCTGGTGACCTACGGCTATGCCCGGGCGCCGCTCGCCTCGCTTCCTGCGGCGGCCATGACCGACCGGTTCGACGAGCTGCCGGCCGTCCTCGACCGCCTCGCCTCTCAGCCGCGGCCGTGAGCGGGCCGGTCGGTGCGTCGCAGTCAGCCGGATCGCTCGGGCAGCCGGTGATACGCGGTGACGCAGAGAAGCTGATCGACGTGCACCCCGTCCCTTGCCAACGGCAGGATGAGTACCTCGGCCGAGATCACGTATCGACGATGGTCGACGATCGGCGCTCCCTTTCGCCATGCCGGCGAACGCGTCGTCGCGGCCCATATTAGCAGGGAGGCGACCTGAGCCCGGGCATCGGGGTCCGGAATGCACTCATCGACGAGAGCGCCGACACGCACCCGAGGCCCGGCGTCGATGAGGGCCGAACCGATGAGCCTGAACCGGAAGCGGATCGGCTCGGGTTCCACGTCCACCAGCCAGATATTGGGAAGGAGTCGCGGAACGTCGACGGGGTCGAAGTGCTGCCGACCGGGCAGGCCGGCTTCGGGATGAATCGATATCCAGTGTTCGTAGAGCGCCCGAACCGTGGGGTGCATCTGTTCCGGCGGCGGCGGCGCCAGTGATCCGAGCGGTTCCGTGGCAGCTTCCATCCGACTCGAGGATTCAGCGGGTTGGGACGGCCTGCATGGACGTCATTTCGGATGCCCCGGGGAAAGCGCCCTGCGGCGACCCGCGCACAATACACCATTACGGTCGGGGGCGGGCGGGTCGAACCGCCGGTCGACGGAGCCGGCGAATTCCCAATTGGCGCCGACGCGGTCCGGATCAGGTTGCGACCGTGAGCCGCCGGCCTGCGAGCTGTCGTACCGTCCCACCACAACGGGCCCGCATGCGCTCATCTTGCTCACCCCGGAGGCGGCATGAAAAAAGTCATCCCCCGCTTGCACTTTGAGCAGGCCCCTCCTATACGGACGGCTGATCCCTCGGGTCCGGGCGCGTAGCTCAGCGGGAGAGCACTGCTTTCACACGGCAGGGGTCACAGGTTCAATCCCTGTCGCGCCCACCACTTCCTGTCGCACGAGGTCGTCTCACGTGAGCCCGAGCGGCACGACTCATCCCCCCCG
>CAMBVS010000006.1 GCA_945871425.1 Rhizobium sp. Q54
ACTTTCCTCGGTGTCTGGCTCCGCCTCGTCCTCGAAGGCAAACCCTTCGAGGTCTGGGGTGGCGAGCAGCTCCGCGACTTCACCTTCGTCGACGATGCCGTCGACGCGCTGCTACGGGCCGCATGGACGCCGGAGGTCGACGGCCAGGCGCTCAACATCGGGGGATTCCCGCCGATCTCGCTGAAGACGCTGGCCGACGCCCTGATCCAGGCCAATGGCGGCGGCGAGATGGTGATCCGCGAGTTCCCGGCCGAGCGCAAGCGCATCGACATCGGCGACTACTATGCCGACGACAGCCGCTTTCGCGGCCTCACCGGCTGGGAGGCGAAGGTGCAGCTGGAGGAGGGCCTCCGCCACTGCCTCGCCTATTACCGCCAGAACCTGGACAAGTATCTCTGATGATCCCCCAAGCCGATCCCAAGGCGGGCTACCTCGCCCACACGGCCGAGATCGACGCCGCCGTCGCCAAGGTTCTGGCCAGCGGCTGGTACATCCTGGGCGAGGAGGTGAAGGGCTTCGAGGCCGAGTTCGCCCGCTTCGTCGGCGTCGGGCACGGCATCGGCGTCGCCAACGGCACCGACGCGCTGGAGATCGCGCTGCGCGCGCTCGGCATCGGCCCCGGCGACAAGGTGGCGACGGTCTCGCACACCGCGGTCGCGACCGTGGCGGCGATCGAGCTGGTCGGCGCCGTGCCGGTCCTGCTCGACGTCGATCCCGACCGCTACACCATGGACGCGGACGAGCTGGCCGAGCTGCTGGCGCGCGACGCCATCAAGGCGGTGATCCCGGTCCATCTCTACGGCCAGCCGGCGGCGATCGACCGCATCGTCCAGCTCTGCGACGCCGCCAAGGTGCCGGTGATCGAGGACTGCAGCCAGGCCCATGGCGCCATGCTCGGCAATCGCCAGGTCGGCGCCTTCGGCCGCATCGCCTGCTGGTCGCTCTATCCGACCAAGAACCTCGGTGCCTTCGGCGACGGCGGCATCGTCGCTACCGACGACGCCACGCTCGCCCAGCGCGTCCGCGAGATCCGCGAATACGGCTGGCGCGACCGCTACGTCAGCGCCATCACCGGCATGAACACGCGCCTGGACGAGCTGCACGCGGCGATCCTGCGCGTCCGGCTCCGCCATCTTCCCGCCGACAACGCCCGCCGCCGCGCGATCGCGGCGATCTACGATGCCGAGCTCCGCCATATCGGCAAACCGCTGCTCGCCGTCGGCGCCACCCACGTCTATCACCAATATGTCGTCCGCCACCGCCACCGCGACGGGCTCCGCCAACGGCTCAAGGCGATGGGGGTCGCGACCAACGTCCACTACCCGATGCCGGTCCATTTGCAGCCGGCTTATGCCGGCCGCATCACCCTCGGCCCCAAGGGCTGCAAGGCGACCGAGGCGCTGGCGTCGGAGATCCTCAGCCTGCCGATGTTCCCAGAGCTCAGCGATGAGCAGGCGAAGCGGGTGGTCCAGGCGATCCACTCCTGCATCCAGCTGCTGCACTAGTCGAAGGGCCAAAAATAGTCATCAAATATCTATGGAAATTGGGTATTTTAGCCGTTTGATCGTCTGATTTTTCTTCGAAATAATTTAATTCTCTATATTTTACAGACTCAGACTTCTATGCTGGATGTCGGCAGAATACTTGCCGCTTCACAAGAATTTCACGTCGCCGGGGCCGATCTGCCCCAAGCCGCATGCAGCGGCTGCGACGGTCGTTCAATCGAAACCAGATACCGGGTAGGGAGATCGTCATGGACTTTCTGAAGGGCCTCGGCGCCTCGTGGCGCTCGCACAAATCGCTCGTCTACGCCTTCGTCGTCGGCATGCTGGTGGGCCCCTTCGTCTCCAGCTATTTCGGCATCCAGGTGACGAGCCGGACGGCGCGGGCCGACCTTCACGCCGGCATCATCGACCTGCAGGCCTCGCTGTGCGACACGCGGGCGCGGGCGGAGGTGAAGGAGCCGGGCAAGCTCGACTGGAACGCCCGTCGCGACCTCGCGACCAAGTTCGCCGCCATGCCCGGCCAGAAGGCCGACTCGGAAGTCGAGAGCCTCTGCTCCAACAAGCTCGCGAGCTGATGCCGGGCCGAAAGGGCCGTCCTACTCGGCGGCCCGTTCGACCGGCGTTTCGGTTGCGGACTTGCGGGCCAGGGCGGCTCGCCCCGAGGGTGTCAGCTCGATGACGCGGCCGCCGCCCTCGTAGCGGACCAGGCCGTCGAGGACCGCATCCTCCCAGATGGAGAGGCGCGGGCACGAGCTGCGCCAGGTCTCCATCAGATCGGCGTGGCTGCGCCGGCCGCTCGTGACCCACTCCAGGAACTGCAGCGTCAGCGCGCTCACGTCTTGCGGCATCGTCGTCGCTCGGGACCTAGCTGCGGCGGGCGTGAACCAGGATCCCGGCGATCATCGTCTCGCCGAGCGCCTTGCACGCCTCCAGCCGATGCAGCCCCTCGACCAGGACGAAGCGCTTGCCGTCGGCGCGCACCATGATCGGCGTGAGCTGCCCGGATGCCAGCATGCTCTCGGCGATCTCGTCGACCTTCTTCTGATCGAGCGTCGTCCGCCGCTTGGTCGGGACGTAGACGTCGCCGACCGCGAACTTCTGGACCTTCAGCAGCTCCGCCATTCACGCCTCGCTGGCAAAGACGCATCCTAGCACCGGCTAGGCCGGCTCCTTGAAACGCTCTCTCGGCACCTCGGCGACGGCGGTGATCTCGACCACGACGTCGCGATGGTAGAGCCGGGCCACCTCGACGGTGGTCGTCGTCGGGTGGGGCTCGGCGAAGAACTCCTTCCGGATCGGGCCGGTCGTCATGAAGGCGCGGATGTCGGTGACGTAGTGGGTGAGGGAGATGACGTCCTTCATCTCGCCGCCGACATGGGCCAGCACGTCCCGGATGTTCTCCAGCACCTTCCGGGTCTGAATCTGCATATCGCCGCGGCCGACGACCTGGCCGTCGAGGCCGAGGGGAACCTGGCCTTTCAGGTGGACGATGCGGCCGTCACCCTGGACGGCGCCCATCGAGAAGGCGCCGAAGGGCTTCCAGACGGTCGGCGGATTGAAGAACCGCGGCATGGCCGCTCCTCCTTCAGGCCTTCCAGTAGAGGAGTCCGATGCCTCCGGTGATCATGGCGACGGCCGCGATCTGCTGGAGGCCGAGCGGCTCGTCCCAGAGAAGGTGGGCCGCGACGACGACGATGACGTAGCTCGCCGACACGCTGGGATACGCCACCGACAGCGGTACGCCTCTCAGCGCCAGCGTGTAGCAGATGCCGGCGATGCCGTAGCAGCCGAGGCCGGCGATGGTGGAGAGGCGGAGGAACTGCTCGACCACGCCGCCGGCGTCCGAGCCGCTCTTCAGCAGGAACTGGCCGCCGACGCCGAGCACGATGCCGAGCCCGAGCAGAAGGTAGTGCGTCATGCCGGATCGGCCTCGGCGATCAGGCGACCTTCGGTATCGCGCCTGAACACCTGGCGGACGGTCGCCTGCGGTTTCCGGTTGAGCGTCAGGTAGATGCGGCCGAGATACTCCCCGAAGATGCCGAGGATCATCAGCTGCATGCCCGAGAGGAACAGGACCGCTGCCATCAGCGAGCCCCAGCCGGGCGGCGTGTCGCGGCGGATCATCGCCTCGATGAAGACGATGATGACGCCGAGCAGCCCGAGGCCGGCCAGCACCATGCCGGCGACGGTGGCGAGTCTCAGCGGCATCACCGAAAAGTTGACGAACATGTTGAGCCAGAGCCGCACCAGCCGACGGATGGTGTAGTTGCTGCGCCCGATGGCGCGCGGCAGATGCTGGACCTTGAGCCGGCCGATGTCGCGGGTGACCTGAAGGATCAGGCCGTCGATGTAGGGGAAGGGCCCGTGGTAGTCGAGGATGCGCTCGACCAGGAAGGCGCTCATGCAGCGGAAGCTCGAGAGGTAGAGATCCTTCGGCTTGTCGAGCAGCTGGGTCGCGCACCAGTTGGTGAACTGGCTGCCGAGATTGCGCCAGCCGGCATGCTGCTTCTCGTCGTAGTAGGTGTAGACGACCTCGAACTTGTTCTCCTGCGCGAAGGCGAGGAGGCGGGCGACCTCGGACGGCGGGTTCTGCAGGTCGTCGTCCATGTTGATGACCCACTTGCCGCGCGCATGGCGCAAGCCGGTCATCACCGCATTGTGCTCGCCGTAGTTCCTCGCGTGGTCGACCAGGGTCACCGGAATCTTGGCGGTCTTCACCAGCTCGAGGCAGACCTCGCGGCTGTTGTCGGGACTGCCGTCGTTGACCAGCACGATCTCGTGCCCGCCCGGGATGTCGAGCGCCTCGAGCGCGTGGACGAGCTCGCCGACCGAAGCGGCGCCGTTATAGACGGGCACGACGATCGAGAGGGTATAGGGCCTATGCATCCTTCACTCCGACCGCCAGCACCGAGCCGCCAAAAGGAAGCGGGACGCCGCGCGAGATGAGTCGGCTCTCGATCAGCACCGCCGCCCGGAACAGCGCCTCGACCGGCTCCGGCATCAGCCGGACGTCGCCCGTATCGCCGCCTGAAAAGAGAAGCCGTCGCGCCACCATCAGGGGAAACAGGATGGTGTTCCAATACGTCGTAAAGATGGCGCGGAATCCGGCGGCACCGAGAAGCCGGGCGACGCTGCCGCGGGTATAGCGCCGGGGCTGATGGACGCGCCGGTCATGGTCGGAGCGGAGCCAGCCATAGGCGGGCAGGTTGAGGACGACCACGCCGCCCGGCGCGAGGCAGCGGCGGGCCTCGGCGAGCGCGCGCGCCTCGTCGACGCTCTGGTGCGCCAGCACGTCGGCCGAGACCACCGCGGCGAAGGCCCCGGCAGCGAACGGCAGGTCGTTGATGCTTCCCACCACCACCGGACGGCCGCTCTTGTCCTGGGCATGGCGGGCGGCGACCTCGGCGTAGTCGAGGCCGACGGCTTTGCCGGCGAGGCGCTTCAGCAGCCCGCCGGTGCCACAGCCCGCGTCGAGCACCGGCGCCTCGGGCGCGGCATGACGGGCGAGCTGGCCGAGCAGGTTGGCGTGGAGGCCGCGATACCACCACATCCGCTCCTCGACGGCGTGCATCTTGTCGTATTCGGCCGGCTCCATGGACGTCAGCCCTTGCGGTCGTGGTCGCCGGGTTCGTCCTTGCCCTTCATCCCGTCCTTGAAGCGGGAGATCGACTTGCCAATGTCGCCCATCAAGTCCGGGATCTTGCCCGAGCTGAACAGCACCACGACGATGAGAAGGACGATCAGCAGCTCGAGCGGGCCGATCATCCTGTTTACCTCAGTCTCTGGTTCATGTCGGAAAGGAAGCCGTTGGCCGGCAGGCCCCATTTTTCCTGGAGGCCGAGGAGGACCCCGGAGCGGTGCCAGTCGGTGACGATGTTCGAGATCAGCTGGCCGAAGGGGCCGTCGCGCTCGGCGAGCGGCACCCCGATCGCCCAGGGCCTCGGCTCGTCGGTGACGAGCGCCAGCGTATGGCCGGCCCAGCGCGCCTTCTGCGAGAGGATGCCGGCCAGCGTCGCCTCATCGAAGACCCAGCCGACGCAGCGGTGACCGAGAACGGCCTCCTCGACCTCCGGTCCGGTCGTAAACGGCGCGATGGAGGCGCCGTAGCGTTCGGCCACCCGGTTGTAGGCGCTGTTGCGAAGCCCGCAGACCTTCCGGTTGGCGAGGTCGCGCCAGGACTTGAGTCCGACCTCGGCGGGGGCCAGCACGGCGACGCCCGAGGCGTAGTAGGGCGGGTCGACCAGGCCGACCTCGCTCTTGCGCTCCTCGGTCACCGGCATCGACGCCAAAATCAGGTCGATGCGGCCCTGGCGGAGCCAGGGGATCCGGTTGGCGGCGGCGACCGGCACCAGGCGCGGCTTGACGCCCAGGAACTCGGCGATCGACTGGGCGAGGTCGATCTCCAGGCCGACGATGCGCCCGTCGTCCTCGACATAGCCATAGGGCCGGAAGGTGTTGGTGACGCCGATGGCGACCTCGCCCCTCTCGGCGACGCGCTCCAGGGTCTGCGCGGCCGCAGAAACGGAGGGCGCGGCCGCCAGCAGAGCCAGGAGGAACGCGGATCTGAAGGCCCGTCCGAACATGCGCCGGACGCTACAGGCAGGGTCGGCCCCATGCAACATGGCCGCGCTTCGCGCGGACCGCGGATCTGGCCTATGCTTGGCGCCGACAACCGGGAGGAATCGATGTCGAAACCCTTCGCCTCGCAGGGTGACCTCGCCGAGAAGAGAGCCACCTTCGCCGAGCTGGCGAAGGGCGTCTACGCCTACACCACCGAGGGTGATCCCAACACCGGCATCGTCGTCGGCCCGGACGGGGTCATGGTGATCGACGCCCGGGCGACACCGGTGCTGGCGCACGAACTGATGGAGGTCATCCGGACGGTCACGGACAAGCCGGTGACCCATGTGCTGCTGACCCACTACCATGCGGTCCGGGTGATGGGGGCCTCGGCCTATGGCGCGCATACCATCATCGCCAGCCGGAAGACCCGCGACCTGATCCGCGAGCGGGGCGCCCAGGACTTCAAGAGCGAGGTCGATCGCTTCCCCCGGCTGTTCCGGGCCGTCGAGACGGTGCCGGGCCTGACCTGGCCGACCGTTACTTTCGAGGACGAGATGAGCGTCTGGTTCGGCGAGCGCGAGATCCGTATCTGGCATCCCGGTGCCGGCCACACCGCCGGCGACACCGTCGCCTGGCTGCCGAAGGAGAAGGTGCTGTTCTCGGGCGACCTGGTCGAGGAGGGGGCGACCCCCTATTGCGGCGATGCTCATCTCGGGGAGTGGCCGCGGACGCTGGAGAAGATCGCGGCGCTCGGCCCCCGGAAGCTGGTGCCCGGCCGGGGCGAGGCGATGACGACGCCGAAGGCCTCGCTGCAGGCGATCGCGGCGACCCGCAGCTTCATCCGGGACATGACCGCCGAGGTGAGAAAGGGGGTCCGGGCGAAGCGGTCGCTGAAGCAGGTCTTCGACGCCGCCCATGCCCGTCTCAAGCCGGCTTATGGCGGCTGGGTGATCTTCGATCATTGCCTGCCGTTCAATGTCAGCCGGGCCTATGACGAGGCGACGGGTATTTCGCATCCGCGTATCTGGACTGCCAAGCGAGACAAGGAGATGTGGGCGAGTCTTCAGAAATAACAGTAAGATTTTGTTTAGGATTTTTTGCATTCGGGGTAACCGATCCTTAAGGAAAGTCGGGCATGTTCGGGGCCACAGGATCGTCAGTCCGGAGTGGTCGCCATGTCGCAGCAAACCGCCACGCTCATCCCGCTGCCGAACCGGCTCAAGGATCGCGTCTCCGGCGGCGGCGAGGGTCTCAGCTTCGAAGAGATCATCGCCAAGTCGGCGGCGATCGTGTCCAGCCTCAGGGGCGAATGGCGGATCGGGGCACTCCATGACGTCGCCGGGCTGACCAGGCTCGCAGCGGAGATGCACGCCGAACCCCTGGCGTTGGGGCCGCTGCTGCCGGCCTTCTTCTCACTCGCCCACGGCATCCAGGGCCAGGCCGGGACCTTCGGCTATGCTGAGGTGAGCGACGTCGCCGCCGATCTCTGCAGCTATCTCGCCGATCTCGATGCCGAAGGCGGCAACCTCGGCGACCCTCGCCGTCATCTCGCGGTGTTCGACCGCCACCTGGCCCGGCTGCGCCGGCTCCTGATCGACGACGTCAAGGCCGCGGCCGTGGATCTCCGCCAGGCGGGGTGAGGCTAAGTCTCCTCGCGAGCGGCGGTGATCAGCCGCTTCAGGGTCTCGGCGTCGCCGATCTCGGCGGCTAAGAGCAGGATCAGGCGCGCATCGGCGCGTCGGCCCGCGTCCTCGTCGAGACCGCGGTGCAGCTCGATCAGCGCCTCGTAGACCTCGTCCGGTCGGTCGATGCCCTTGGTCATCTGCTCACTCCCCGAGCGCGTGCGAGGGCCGCGGCGACGCCCTCCGGTGTCGGATGACGCCAGCGGGCGGCGATGTGCTGGTCGGGCCGGATAAGGTACGCGGTTCCCACTGTCGCATCGTAGCGCTCGGCGGCAAGGCCAGAGATCGGCGCTGCGACCGACGGCACGGACGTCTCGACGTCCGTCCCGAACCCGAGGAGCGTGAAGTCGCCGCCGCCAAGGCGGGGCAGGAGCCAGCCGTCGCCGAGCGGCGCATCAGGAGCCGCGTCGCCGGGGCAGGCGCGACCGGAGAAGGCATCGACGTCCGCCGTATTGAGGGGTGAGTCCAGATAGACGGTCGGCACCGACAGGCGGCCGGAGTTGATCAGGCTGCGGGCGAAGGGGTGATCGCCGGCCAGGGACAACGCGGCGGCGCGGAGCCGACGGCTCGCCCCGGTCTTCGGCGTGATGAAGTCGGTCGATCGCGTCGAATTCAGGATGTTCTCGTCGGCCGCCGGCCCGCGTTCGGCATCGTAGCTGTCGAGCAACCCCTCCGGCGCCAGGCCTGCGAGCACCGCCTTCAGCTTCCAGGCGAGGTTGTCGGCGTCCTGGACGCCGCTGTTGCCGCCGCGCGCGCCGAAGGGCGAGACGGTGTGCGCGGCATCGCCGAGGAAGATCACCCGGCCGTGGCGGAAGCGCTCGAGCCTCCGGCACTGGAAGGTATAGACGCTGACCCAGTCGAGCTCGAACGGCCGCTCGGGCCCGAGCATGGCACGAAGGCGCGGGAGGACGCGTTCGGGCTTCCGCTCCTCCGCGGGATCGGCGTCGGGGCCGAGCTGCAGGTCGATCCGCCAGATGTCGTCGGCTTGGCGATGAAGCAGGGCGGAACCGCCCGGATGGAAGGGCGGGTCGAACCAGAACCAGCGTTCGGTCGGGAAATCCGCCTGCATGCGGACGTCGGCGATGAGGAAGCGGTCCTCGAACGCCTGCCCCTTGAAGTCGAGGCTCATCAGCTTGCGGATCTGGCTGCGGGCGCCATCACAGGCGAGCAGCCAGCCGGCTTCGATGGTGCAGGCGCCCTCGGGCGTCTCGACCGCCAGCGTCGGCGCCTCGCGGAGGTCGAGCCCTACCACCCGGTGCTTCCACAGGATCTCGACGCCAAGCGCCTCGGCGCGGGCAACCAGGGCCTCCTCGACATGATACTGCTGCAGATTGACGAAGGCCGGGAAGGCATGGCCGGCCTCGGCCAGCAGATTGAACTCGTAGACCTGCCGGTCGCGGTGAAAGACACGCCCGGTGTTCCAGGTGATGCCGCGCGCGACCATCGGCCCGGCGACGCCGAGGCGATCGAAGATCTCGAGGCTGCGCTTGGCCCAGCAGATGGCGCGGCTGCCGGTGGAGACGGTGTCGTCCTCGTCGACCAGGGTGACGTCGAGTCCCTTCAGCCTCAGGTCGATGGCGAGGGTGAGGCCGACCGGGCCGGCGCCGACGACCACGACCTTGCGATGGACGCGGGAGGCACCGAGCGGCCGGAAGGGGAAGCGAACCATCTGTTCGGATCGCATGGCCGCGCCAGTCTCGGGTTGCGTGTATTGGGGACTTGCGAACGCAGTTACTTTTAGCGAGGGGTATTCTCGCTGAACCTAGGTCAATCAGGGAAGAGGATCGGATCATGAGGAAATCGATACGCGACACAGCCGATCGCCGGAAAGTCCTGGCCGGCGGCGCAGCTCTGCTGGTAGGCGCGCTCGCGACCCGCGATGCAGCCGCGCAGAGCGCGGCGCCGGCTCTCGACTATGCGGTATTCACGGAGCTCTCGCCCGAGTCAAAGCCGATTAAGGCGGGCTTCAACACGCGCGTCTTCACCGATACCGATGTGCGAATGGGAAGTGCCATACAGTGCGATTTCGAGACCGGGGTCATCACCCTGGCACCTGGGCTCTACCACATCACGGGGATGTCCATGGCACCGTACTTCAGTCCCAACGAGCCGCCCGAGATGACCACGATACGGGCGCCGGCATCGGCCGGTTATTGCCGGTTGCGGACTTACGATCCGAGTTTTGTCGTACCTGCCGGAATGCGCGGGATTCCCAATGAAGACCTCAGCATCATCTGCGTCGGCAGCCCGGCTTCCGCCAACCTGACGCCGAGCCTGATCGACACATATTTCGAAGCGGGCAAGTCGACGCAGATCATCCTGGAACACCAGTCGGGATCGAACCCGAGCCATATCTATCTGCGGGTCTACTCGGAGAATTCCAAGTGGCACGCAATGGCCAGACTCAGCATCCGCCGGGTCTGATGGCACGCCGACGCTGGCCTTATGTGAAGGCCTTGAAGGTGATCATCGTGAAGGTGTCCTTGACGCCGCCCAGGCGCTGCACCTTCTCGGTGACGAAGTGGCCGATGTCGTCCTCTTCCGACAGGTAGCACTTCATCAGAAGGTCGTACTGGCCGGAGATCGAATAGACCTCGGACACCTTGTCGATGTTGAGGATGGCCTCGTCAGCGACCTGGTAAGCCTTCCCCAACTCGCATTTGACCATGACGAAGATCGTCTTCATGGCCGCAAGCGTGCCATGGATCAGCCGCGGACGCTACCGGCCGCCTTGACAGTACGGAGCAGGAAAGCCGGCACGTGATCGCCGAGCCCGACGACCGGCGTGCGGTCTTCCCGGTCCTCGTGACGTCCCCGCTCGTCGCGGCGGGGCGGCCGTTGGCGGAACGGCGTGACGTTGGCGACGGGGGCAGCCGAGGGGATGGGCGCGGCCGCATCCAGCGGGATGGGCGCGTCCTCGGCCTCAGCCTCCGCAGGAGCGCGCGAGCGAGGGGCGGCCCGGGGGCGGGGCTCGGCCTTCGGCCGGGGCGCGCGCTTCGGCGCCTCGTCCTTCGGCGCGGCACCGCGGCGACGGCGGTGGCCGTCGGCGGAGAGCTCGCCGCCGGAATGGCCCTCGACGTCGATCCGCGGAATCTCGCGGCCGAGCAGGCGCTCGATCGCCGAGACGAACTTGCCGTCCTCGGGCGTCGCCAGGGTGTAGGCGGTGCCGGAGCGCCCGGCGCGGCCGGTGCGGCCGATGCGGTGGATGTAGTCCTCGGCGTGGATGGGCACGTCGAAGTTGAAGACATGGGACATGTCGTCGATGTCGAGGCCGCGCGCGGCGACGTCGGAGCAGACCAGCAGGGTGATCTCGCCCGCCTTGAACTTGTCCAGCGTCTCGGTGCGCACGCTCTGGTGCATGTCGCCGTGAAGCGAGCCGGCATTGAAGCCGTGGCGCGCCAGCGACTTGTGGAGCACGCCGACGTCCCGCTTGCGGTTGCAGAAGATCAGGGCGTTCTTCACCGGCTCGCGGCGCAAGAGGGCGCGCAGCGCCTCGCGCTTGGCCTCGGCGGCGGGAACGATGATCAGGCCCTGGGTGACGCTCTCGGCCGCCGGCTTGGAGGCGGGGGCGACGGAGATCTGCTTGGGGTTGATCAGGAAGGTCTCGGTCAGGCGCCGGATCTCCGGCGGCATGGTCGCCGAGAAGAACAGGGTCTGGCGGATCTTCGGCAGGAAGCCGACAATCTTCTCGATGTCGGGGATGAAGCCCATGTCGAGCATGCGGTCGGCTTCGTCGATGACCAGCAGCTTGACGTCGTTCAGCAGGACCTTGCCGCGCTCGAACTGGTCCATCAGGCGGCCGGGAGTGGCGATCAGCACATCGACGCCGCGGTCGAGGATCTGCTCCTGGTCGGAAAAGCTCACGCCGCCGATCAGCAGCGCCTTTGTGAGCTTGGTGTACTTGCCGTAGGTGTCGAAGTTCTCGGCCACCTGGGCGGCCAGCTCACGGGTCGGCTCGAGGATCAGCGAGCGCGGCATCCGCGCCTTCGCCCGCCCGGCGGACAGGATATCGATCATCGGCAGCGTGAAGGAGGCCGTCTTGCCCGTGCCGGTCTGGGCGATGCCCAGCACGTCCCGGCCCATCAGCACATACGGAATGGCCTGGGCCTGGATCGGGGTGGGGGTCTGGTAGCCGGCGTCGGTGACGGCCTTGAGGACCTGCTCGCTCAGGCCGAGATCCGAAAAAGACATCGTATTTTTACTTCTTTCAATCGTTTCGTAGTTGCGCTGTAGATTGTGGATAAACCCCGAAATGTCAAACCTGGGGGCGTTACAAGTCACGGATTTCCCGAACGCGTGGCGAATTGGTCCCTGTTCCGGTAGGTTCCGATCATGCTCATAGAACGTGACCGTTCCATGCTTCTGGTCGTCGACGTCCAGGAGCGTCTTATGCCTGCGATCGCCCAGATGCGGTCGATTCTTGGAAGAATCTTGCTCCTGATGAAGGCGGCGAAGCGGCTCGGCGTCCCGATGCTGGCGACCGAGCATTGGCCGGAGAACATCGGCCCCATCGCCACGGCGGTCAAAAGCCAGCTCGGCGGGGCCGAGATCTTCGTTAAGCGACATTTCGACGCAACGGCGGAGTCGGGCTTCAGCCAGCGCCTCGACAAGGGCCGCCCGCAGGTGGTGATCTGCGGCACCGAGGCGCATGTCTGCGTGCTGCAGACCGCGCTCGGCCTGCTGGCGGCCGGCATGGTGCCGGTGGTGGTGGCCGACGGCGTCGGTTCGCGCGAGCCGGCCGACAAGGACATCGCGATCGCCCGGTTCCGTGATGCCGGCGTCATCGTCGCCTCGGCCGAGATGGTGGCCTTCGAGTGGCTGCAGCAGGCCGGCACGCCCGAGTTCCGCGACCTCATCACGCTGATAAAGTAATGGGTGGCGGAGGGATGGCCGGGCGGCCGTCGCTGCTCCTGCTGCCGGGGCTCCTTTGCGACGAGGCACTGTGGGGGCCCCAGGTCGCGGCGCTCGGCGATCGAGCGGATATCCGCATCGCAGACCTTACGCAGGATGACTCGGTGGCGGCGATGGCCAGGCGTGCGCTCCACGGCGCGCCCGAGCGCTTCGCCCTCGCCGGCCTGTCAATGGGCGGCTACGTTGCTCTCGAGATCATGGCGAAGGCGCCCGAGCGGGTCGAGCGTCTGGCGCTGCTGGACACCTCGGCCCGCGCCGATACGCCCGAGCAGGGGCGCCGGCGCCGGGGCCTGATCGAACTCGCCGGTCGCGGCCAGTTCAAGGGGGTCACGCCTCGCCTCCTTCCGATGCTGATCCACCCGGCGAGGATCGCCGACGAAGCGCTGAGGGGGATCGTCATAGGCATGGCGGAACGGGTCGGTAAGGACGCCTTCCTCCGCCAGCAGCAGGCGATCATGGGGCGGCCGGATCGCCGTTCGCTTCTCTCCGCAATCCGCGTGCCGACGCTCGTTCTCTGCGGCAACGAGGATGCGCTGACGCCCGTCGAGCTCCACCGCGAGCTGGCGTCGGGCATCGCTACCAGCCGGCTCACCGTCGTTCCGGAATGCGGCCATCTCTCCACCATCGAGCGTCCGAAGGCGGTCAGTGCCGCGTTCGCACGATGGCTGGCACCGAGCGACGAGTGACGCCGACTGCCGATGAGATCGCGGGGCAGATCCTGGCCCTGGTCGGGGCCGGTCGGGGTGGCGAGGCATATTCGCTGGCCGCGGCGGCGCTCCAGCGGATGCCGGAGGCCCCGCCGCTCTGGAACGCCTTCGCCGTGACCCTGATCGTGACCGGGCAGGCCGAAGAAGCGAGGCGGGTGCTGTCGGCCTGCGTCTCGACGCTTCCCGGGGAAAGCGACTTCATCGCCAATCTCGGCAATGCCTTCCTCACCGCCCGGGGCCACAAGGCGGCGGCGACCTGGTTTCGCCGGGCGATCGTCCTCGGCGCCCGGGACGAGGGGACGCTGACCGGGCTCGGCATCGCCCTCGACGCGACGGAGGAGTACGGGGCGGCGATGGCCGCATTTGCCGCCGCGCTCGATCAGGCTCCCGGCTCTCAGGTCGCTTTGCTCGGCTATGGGCATGCCGCCCATGGCCATGGGAATGCGGCCGTTGCGATCGTGCCGCTGAGACGTGCGGCCGCTCTCGCGCCGGCACATGCCGATATCTGGAAGACGCTGGCCGCGGCGTTGCTGGCGCTCGGCGACTTCAGCGAAGCCACTGCCGCCGGTCGGCGCGCGCTGGTCTGCGGCGCGGCCGACCCGAAGCTCCTCGCCAACCTCGCCTCCGCGTTCGTCTTCCTGCAGCGGGTCAGCGAAGGCCTGGGCGTGGCCCGGCGCGGCCTCGCGATCGATCCGGGTGCCGCGTCCGCCTGGGAAGCGATCGGCAATGCGCTGCTCTACGCCGGAGAGGTCGGCGAGGCCCGCGCGTCGTTTTCCCGTTCGCTCGCCGTCGATCCGGCGCAGCCCAAGTGCCACAGCAACCTTCTGTTCGCGCTCGCCTACGACCAGACCCTCTCGAACCGGGCGCTGTTCGCGGCTTACCGCGACTGGGAGCGCCGGCACGCGCTGCCGCTCTATCCGAAGTCAGCGCCTCCATTGCGGCGGCGGGGCGATAGGCGGATCAGGATCGGCTACGTCTCGGCGGAATTCCGCGATCATCCGATCGCCCAGCTGAGCGAGGGGCTCTTCGCCCATCACGACCGCGGGCGGTTCGAGGTCCACGGCTATGCCGGCGTCGACAAGCCCGATCACGTCACCCGGCGCCTCGCTGCCGCCGCCGACGGCTGGCACTCGATCGTCGGCCTCAGGGACGCGGAGGCGGCCGCCGGCATCCGCGCCGACGGCATCGACATCCTGGTGATGCTGGGAGCCCATACCGGGCGCAACCGTCCGCTGATCCTGGCGATGAGGCCGGCACCGCTCCAGGCGGTGATGCATGATCTTTCGACCAGCGGCATGAGGACCGTGGATGCCTGGCTGACCGATGCGGCCCTGCATCCCGCCGGCACCACGGAAGGACATACGGAAGAGCTGGTGCGGCTGCCGTCGCTCTATCTGCACCGGATGCCGGACTCTTCGCCCGATGTCGCCCCGCTGCCAAGTGCGAGTGCCGGCTTCATCACCTTCGGCTCGTTCAGCACGCCGGCGAAGCTCAACGACCGCGTGCTCGGCCTGTGGTCACGGATCCTTGCGGCCGTGCCCGGATCGCGGCTGATGGTCGGGCACAACGCCGCTTTCGGCGATCCGCTGATCGCCGCCCGCTTTCGCCGGCGCTGTGCCGTCGCCGGCATTGCCATGGGGCGCGTCGATCTGGTCGCCGACCGCGTCGGCCGCGACGCGCATCTGGCGCGGATCGGGCGGATGGACGTCGCCCTCGATCCTTTCCCCTTCAACGGCGGGATCACCACTTTCGAGGCGCTGTGGATGGGGGTGCCGGTGGTGGCTCTCGACGGCCCGCGCTTCGCCGCCCGCGGATGCGCGAGCCATCTGGCGCAGGTCGGGCTTCACCGTCAGATCGCGCCGACGGAGGATGCCTATGTGGCGGAAGCCGTCCGGCTGGCGGGCTCGCCCGCAGAGCTGGCGGAGATCCGCGGAGCGCTGAGAGGCCGGGTCCGGATCTCGCGTCTTTGCGATGCGCCTGCCTATGTCCGTGCGCTCGAGGAAGCGCTGGGCGATCTCTGGTCGAGGCGCACCGACGGTTCGATCTAGCGCGCCTTCATCTCCCGCCTGGCTTCCGCGAAGGCGCCTGAAAGCTTGGCGAGAAGGTCGTCGGTTTCGCCGCCCGACTTGAGCGCGGTCTCGAGGGCCTCGGCGGCGCGCGCGAGGTCGCGCTCGCGCTTGCGCAGCTTCTCGGCGCGCTCGGTGACGTCGGTGAAGGTGAAGGCATAGCCGCCATTCGCGAGCGCATGCTCGGTGAGCGCGATCATCGTGCCGTTGGGCAGTCGGCGGTCGGCGGCAAAGTCCTTGCGGGCGGCGAGCGAGGCGAGGCGCGCGGCGATCTGCCGGTCGGGATCGGCGCCGGTGATCAACCCGCGCTCGGCCATCATCCGGACATGCTCGGCGAAGGGAATGCCCGGCCGGATCGCGGTCTCGTCGACCCCGTACATCTCGCAGAAGCGACGGTTTCCCCTCACCATGCGGCCGTCTGGCCCGACGATCAGCAAGCCCTGGCCGATGCCGTCCAGGGCATCGGTGATCGGGGCGCTGGCGTCTTGGCGCTGGCCATCGGCGGCCATGCGGAACTCCGGGACGAGGATACCGCCGGCAATTTGGCAAAATTGCGGGCGCTGGTATCCGCCTACGCAGTCCCCTGCCGGAAGCGCAGCACCCGGCCGGGAAGGATGCCGGTCGCCGCTCCCTGCTCAAGCGTCATCTGGCCGTTGGCGACGACCCAGTCGATGCCGCGGGCATAGCGGTATGGATCGCCGAAGTCATTGGTCTCGGAGACCTGCTCGGGGTCGATGACGCAGATGTCGGCGAAGGCGCCGGGCGTGATCACGCCGCGTCCGGAGAGCCGGAAGCGGCTGGCCGGGTGTCCGGTCAGCTTGTGGATCGCCTGCTCCCAGGAGAGCCTGCCGTCCTCGCGGACGAAGCGGCGGAGGAAGCGGACGAAGGCGCCGTAGGATCGCGGATGGTGGCGGCCGCGGGAGAGGGGACCTTCCGGATGCAGCGAGAAGCCGTCGGAGATGACCCCGCCGACGGCGTGGCGGGCGATGTCGAGGAAATCCTCCTCGGACACGTCCTCGGCCAGCATCCAGGGCTTTCCGTCCTCCTCGATCAGGATGTCGAGGAGCGCGTCATACGGGTCCTGGCCGCGGGCCTTGGCGATGGCGCGGAAGTCCTGTCCGACAAGGTTGGCGTTCCGCGTGCCGCTGGCGAGCCAGATCTTGTGCCAGTCGCCGTTCTTGCAGAGCGTGCGCTTGCGGCTGCCGCCGGACTCGGCGCCATGGGTGTTGGTGTCGTCGATGATCTTCCTGCGGATGGCCGGGTCCTTGAGGCGCTGGATCATCGCCGCATCGCCGCCGTCGCAGGCCCAGGGCGGCAGCAGCGACTTCAAGGTGGTCGAGCCGATCGTATAGGGGATGGCATCGCAGCTGGCATCGAGGCCGCTGCGGCGCTCGTCGTCGATCAGGGACAGGAGCTCATGCGCGCAGCCAAGACGCGGGGCTCCCGGCTGCATGTGGGAGACATGGGCGGGGATGCCGGCCTGGCGGCCGACGTCGAGGCACTCGCGCACCGAGGCGACGATGCTCTCGGTCTGGTTCCTGATATGCGAGGCGTAGAGCCCGCCATACCGGGCGACGACGCGGGCCAGCCGCACGATCTCCTCCGACTTGGCATAGCTGCCGGGGATGTAGGCAAGGCCGGTGGTCATGCCGATGGCGCCGTCCCGCATCGCCTCGTCGGTCAGCTCCTCCATCCGCGTCATTTCGGCGTCGGTCGGTGCGCGGTCGTCATAGCCCATGGCAGAGGCCCGGACGTTGCCATGACCGACGAAGCTGGCGATATTGGTGGCGACACCCTGGCGCTCGAGGCGCTCGAAGTATCCGGCGAAGCCGGTCCAGTCGCAGCCGAGCCCCTCGGTGAGCGTCGGGTCGAGCGGGCCGTAGTAGGGTTTGCCACCGATGGTCGGCGCCGCCGAGACCCCGCAATTGCCGGCGACCTGGGTGGTGACGCCCTGGGTCACGGCAGACGACGCGCGGGGCTCGATGGCGATGGTGAGATCGGAATGGGTGTGGGCATCGATCAGGCCGGGCGTGACCAGCCGGTCCTTGGCGTCGACCGTGCGTTTTGCCGCGACCCCGTCGAGGCGTCCGACCGCGGCGATGCGGTCGCCCTCGATGCCGATGTCGGCCCGGAACCACGGCGCCCCGGTCCCGTCGACGACGCGGCCACCCTTGATCATCAGGTCGAGCATCGAGACTCTCCTCAGGAAACGGCCGCGAGGGCGGCCTTGGCGATGTCGCCGATGATCTGCTCGCCGGCGAGCGGATCCATCGGCTTCTCGCAGTAGACACTAAGGATCAGCGGCCCCTTCGCGGTCATGATGAAGCCGACATCGTTGACGACGCCCGGCAGCGATCCGGTCTTGGTGCCCCAGCGCGGCCCGTCCTTCTTCGGCAGGTGGCGGGCGATGCGGCGGTCGTTCTGCTGCTTCTCCAGCAGCGCGACCATCTGCGCGCAGGCGGCAGGGGAGGCGGCACGGTTCTCCAGGATCGCGGCGATCATGGTCGCGTATTCGTCGGGAACCGCCCAGTTCTCCTGCTCGCCCGCCAGCACCGGGCGCCCGCGCATCTTCCGGCCCAGCACCGAGCTCGCCATGCCGAGGCTCCGCATCGCGGCGTTCACCTCGGCCATGCCGGTGTAGTCGATCAGCACGTTGGTCGCGGTGTTGTCGCTGATGCTCATCATCAGATAGACGAGGTCGCCCAGTGTGAACTCGATGCCGTCGTGAAGATGCAGGATGACGCCGCCGCCGGTCGACTTGTCGTCGGGCAAAAGCTTGTGCCGCTGATCGAGCGACAATTTACCGGCATCGATGCGACGGAACAGCTCGATCATGATGGAGATCTTGACCGTGCTGGCGGCGACGAAGCGTCGGCCGCCGTTGTGGGAGAACCGCTCGCCGGAGGGCGAGATCGCCGCAAAGCCGATGGTGGCGCCGGTCGCTTCCGCGCGGGCGATGGTCTCGGTGACGCCGGTCCAGTTCGTGCCTGCAGCCATGATCTTCCCCTCGTCCCAGGTAACAGACTGTCTAGCACAGCCCGCGAGGTGCGGCGGCTGGTCACCACCTGTACGAGGAACGATCGGTTGCCGAAAGAATTAAACGGTCGAGGAGGCATCCTCTAGCAGCGACCGGAGGTGGCGAACATGAACAAGCTCAAACCGCTCTTGCTCGCGAGCGCACACGCCTCACCGGTGCTCATCGCACCGTTGGCGCAGGCTCAGCCCGGCGTGATCGTTCCCCAATCGGCGGCCGGCTCAACAGCGCCGCCGCCCGCCGCTGCGCCCGCGGCACCGACGGCTCCCACCGCGGCGGCGGCGCAGGCTCCCGCACCGTCGCCGGGTACCCGCACCTTTATGCGCCGTTCAGGAGAGACGGCGCCGGCCGCTGCTGCTCTCAGGCACGGGCAGCGCGGGCTGAGCCGATCTCGGCGAACTGGTAGCGGTCGAACCAGCCGGGAAACGCGCGAGCGAGGGCCTTCGGGCCTTCGACCGCGAGGCCCATTCTCTGCGCCGCGGTGAAGTCGACATCGCCCCGCCACCAGGCGACCAGGGCAGGCAGGTGGGAACGCACGCAGAGCGGTTCCGGAAAGCCGGGGTTCTGCGTGCACAGCGAAGCCTCGGCGGCCTTGAGCAGCATGAAGCGGGGGTGGCGGCGCCCGTCGACCTCGAAGCGGATGACGAGCGGGTCCTCGGGCAGCGCTTCGAAGCGGACCCGCCTTTGCATGTCGACGAGCAGGGGATCCAGATCCAGGTCCTCGGCCTCGGCCCGCCGCGGCAGCCAGCGCTGTCCCCAGACGGCGAGCCCGCCGACCAGCGTCGCCAGCTCCGATCCCGCCTCGGTGAGCACGTATTCGGGGCCGTGCCGACCGTCGCTGCGGGCGACGGCACCGATCGAGACCAGGGCCTGCAGCCGCTCGGAGAGCATGGTGCGCGAGATCCGCGGGATGCCGCGCCTGATGTCGTTGAAGCGCCGGCTACCGCAGAGGAGCTCGCGCACGATGAGAAGCGTCCAGCGGCCGCCCAGCGCCTCGTGAGCGCGAGCGATCGAGCAGAATTGACCGTAGCCCGTCATGCCGAAACCCTAGCACGACGTCGCCGTCTTACCCGGTCCGGATTCCGGACCTGACTTGCCCGCCGCTGAGCCCTATCGCTGGGTCTTCTTTGGTTTCGGAGGCGCGCGTCATGACTGAACGGGTTCGGACCATCCTCGATCGCATCGGCAGCACCTCGCTGCTGGCCTTGCGCAACGTCGTGCCGGGGGGCGGCGCCCGCATCCTGTTGAAGCTGGAGAACGAGAACCCGACCGGCAGCATGAAGGACCGGATGGCGCTGGCGATGATCGAGGCGGCGGAGGCGGACGGGCGCCTCAGGCCCGGCGGGGCGGTGGTCGAGTACACCGGCGGCAGCACCGGCGTGTCGCTGTCTCTCGTCTGCGCGGTGAAGCGCTATCCCCTGCATATCGTGACCTCGGATGCCTTCGCCAGGGAGAAGCTCGATCACATGCGGATCCTGGGGGCGAGGCTCCGGCTCGTGCCGAGCGAGGGTGGGCGCATGACCAAGAAGCTGACCCAGGACATGATCGAGGCCGCCCGCGTCATCGCCGAGGAGACCGGAAGCTTCTGGACCGACCAGATGAAGAACAAGGACCAGCTCGCCGCCTATCACAAGCTGGCGGATGAGATCTGGGGCCAGACGGAGGGACGGATCGACGGGTTCGTCCAGAGCGTCGGCACGGCCGCGTCGCTTCGCGGAACCGCGGAGGGTCTCCGCCGGCGCAACGATCGGATCAGGATCGCCGCCGTGGAGCCGGCGGAGTCCGCAGTTCTGTCCGGAGGCCCGTCGGGAGCCCACAAGATCGACGGGGTGGGCGCCGGATATGTGGTGCCGCTCTGGCAGGCGGGCATCGCCGATCGGATCGAGCGGGTGTCGACGGAAGAGGCGGTGGCCATGGCGCTCCGGCTGGCGCGGGGGGAGGGGCTGTTCGCCGGCACATCAACCGGCGCCAATGTCATCGGCGCGCTGCGATTGGCCGAGCAGCTCGGACCTGACGCGACGATCGTCACGCTCATGTGCGACACTGGGATGAAGTACCTGAAAACCTTCGGCGACGCCGTCCAACGCCCATAGGGCGCGCGCCGGCCTGAGGGGGCGTCAGGCGGACGCGAACCGCCGGACCGTCGCCGGCAATGGCGACGCGTGCCCGGGGTTGTCCTCGGCATAGAGAACGCTGAATCCCGACTTGTGCTCGGCGCCGAGGCGGTTGAACGGCGGCATCAACGCGCGGGCCGTCGCGACCATGTCGCGTTCGACGCTCGCGCGTTCGCGTCGATAGGACTCGAGGTTCAGGAACGCGGCCGTCACCGCCGCCTGGACGATGCAGGCGGTCACCGTTGACGATGTTACTCGTCGCCTTCGGTAGTCGTTGCACCACGGCCGGTTTGCCAAGCCTTAGCTAAGTGGCAAAGCCTATGGGAGGAAACTGAAGGATCTATTGGCGATAACTCCTCAAATTCGTCTTAGGGCGGCGTTCTGCGGTATTTCGGTCCGCCTTTCGCTGTTGGCCCTTGCAGGTCCGGCCTTTCCCCTCCTCAATGACCGCATACTTCCCCACCGCCCGCGTTCCCCATGACCCCGCCCAACATCCTGCTCATCACCTCCGATCAGCAGCGCGGCGACTGCTTTGGATTCGAAGGGCGACGGGTGAAGACGCCGCATCTCGACCGGATGGCGGCCGAGGGAACCCGGTTCTCCGCCTGTATCACGCCCAACGTGGTCTGCCAGCCGTCCCGGGCCTCGATCCTGACCGGCCTTCTGCCGCGCACCCACGGCGCCTGGGACAACGGCATCGACCTCGACGAAGGCATCGGCCGGGGCGGGTTCGCCGGCACCTTCGCGAAAGCCGGATGGCGGACGGGATTCATCGGCAAGGCGCATTTCTCCACGGTGCATACCTTCCAGCCGACCGGCCGGCCGGAGTGCCGCCGCAGCTCGGTCGATTTCGGGCCCGACTGGCTCGGCCCTTACATGGGCTTCGAGCATGTCGAGATCGTGCTCACCGGCCACAATTCCTTCCTGCCGCAGGAGCCGCCGGAGGGGCTGCATTACGAGCGCTGGTATCACCAGGGCGGGCGCGGCGAGCGCTTGAACGCCCTCTACGCGACCCGGCTGCCCCCCGACGTCGATGCCGCGCAGACCCACAACTCGGCCCTGCCGACGGCCTTCCACAACTCGACCTGGGTCGGCGACCGCACCATCGAGTTCCTTCGCGACCATCGCGACGGGCGCTTTGTCGCCTGGGCCTCGTTCCCCGATCCGCACCACCCGTTCGATGCGCCCGATCCCTGGTGCTGGATGCATCGGCCTGACGAGGTCGATCTCCCCGAGCATCGGACGCTCGACCTGGACCGGCGGCCGTGGTGGCACCGCGCCAGCCTTGAAGGGGTGCCGGCGATGGCCGATCCGGCGCTCCGCGCCTTCCGCCAGAAGCAGTCGCGGGTGCCGCTGCAGACCGACGAGCAGCTCCGCCACATGATCGCCAGCTACTACGGCATGATCTCGCTGGTCGACCACAACGTCGGCCGCGTCCTGCAGTCGCTCGACGATCTCGGCCTTGCAGACAACACGATCGTCGTCTTCACCTCCGATCATGGCGACTGGCTCGGCGACCACGGCCTGATCCTGAAGGGGCCGATGCACTATGACGGCGTCCTGCGGGTCGGCTGTGTCATGCGGGGACCGGGCGTGCCGGCGGGCAAGTTGGTGCTCGATCCGGTCTCCACGCTCGACCTGCCGGCGACCTTCCATGACTACGCCGGCGTCCCGCCGTCACGCGACCTGCATTCGCGCTCGCTCCGCCCGCTGCTCGAAGGCAAGGGGACACGCGACTTCGCCTACAACGAATGGGACCTGCACCCGGCGCGCTGCGGCGTCGCGCTCAAGCTCCGGACCGTGAGGACGCGGACGCACAAGCTGACACTGGAGATGGATTCCGGTGCCGGCGAGCTCTACGACCTCACCGCCGATCCGACCGAGATGGATGACCGCTTCGGCGATCCCGGCCTCGCCGGGGTCCAGCGCGAGCTCACCGACATGATCCGCAGCCGCCCTGACGACGTGCACATCACCCAGACCGAGCCGTCCGGGATGGCGTGAGGCGGAGCCTCAGCTCCTGTCTGTTGCCAGGTGGAACAGGCAGTCGCCGCGCTCGACGCGGCCGGGGACGCGCTTGCACAGCACCATGCCGTCGCGGGCGAAGACCGCTGGCACCGGCTCGCGCAGCGGGTTGTCGACGAACTGCACGACACCGGCGGTCTGGCCCTTCTTCACCATGGCGCCGAGATCGACATAGGGCTCGAACAGGCCGGCGTCCGGTGCGTAGCAGTAGTAGTCGTCGCCGCCGACATCCATCACGCGGGTTTTCGGCTTGTTCGTCGTGAGCACGCTCTTCGGTAGGATGCCCATGTGCTCCATGACGCGGCGGACGCCGTCCTCGGCGAACTGCTTCGCGTCGACGCCGACCATGCCGGCACCGCCCAACTCGGTGCCGACGCGGAGCTTGCCGGCGCGCTCGGCCGCACCGGTCGAGGTGCGGTCGCCGCCGCCGACATTGACGTAGCCCACGGGCGCGCCGAAGGCCTCGACCAGCTCGATCAGCTTCGCCGTGCGCGCCTTGTCCGGACTGATGGCGACCAGCGCGCTCGGGATGTAGAGGAGGCTCGATCCGCCGGAATGCAGATCGAGGATGACGTCGGCGCGCGACACCAGCTCGGTCTCGATGAAGTGCGAGATCATCCAGGTCGGCGTACCGTCCGGATCGCCGGGGAAGGTGCGGTTGAGGTTGCCCTGGTCGATCGGCGAGGTCCGCGTGCCGGCCATCGCCGCCGGGAAGTTCGCCGCCGGCAGGATGATGACGCGACCCTTGATGTCCTTCGGCTGAAGCTCGCGGATCAGCTTGGTCGTGGCGACTTGCCCCTCGTACTCATCGCCATGATTGCCGGACATGGCGAGGAGCGTCGGACCCTTGCCGTTCTTGACCATCGCGATCGGAATCGCGATGTGGCCATAGGCGGAGCGATGGACGGAGAACGGCAGCTTGAGCCAGCTCACCTGCTTGCCGTCGGCCTCGAAGTCGATGTCGCAGCCGATGCGGGTCTTGCCGCCGCCCATCCCGCCATTCGCCGTCGCATTCACAGTCGTCGTCATCAGGCGCTGTTCCTCAACTCTTCTTCACGTTCCAGAAGTAGCGGACCGACGAGTTGTGCACGCCGCTCAGGTTCGAGCGGAAGGCGATCGGCGGGAACCACTGTCCGTAGGTGTACCAAGTGCCGTGCTCGTAGAGCTTGCGGTGAACGGTCTCGAGCAGCTCGCGCTGCTTTTTGGTATCGATCTCCCGCGTCCAGGCGTCGCGCAGCCGCTCGATCTCGGCGTCGCAGGGCCAGCCGAACCACGCCTTGTCGCAGGCGGTCGAGGCCGGGTTGGTGAAGGGGTCGCCGCCGGAGACGCCGGCGCCGGAGGTGAAGAAGATGTTCCAGCCGCCTTCGGCCGGCGGCTTGCGCACGGCGCGGCGGGTGAGGACCGAATTCCAATCGGTCGGCTGCACGTCGACTTTGACCCCGATGCGCTTCAAGGAGTCGGCGAGCACCAGCGAGGCGGCGCTGAAGATCGGAAAATCGGTCGCCTGCAGGATGACGATCGGCTCGCCCTTGTATCCGGCCTCCTCGAACAGCTTCTTGGCCTTGGCGTCGCGTTCGGCGCGGGTGCCGGTGGTGTAGGGCTCGGATCCCACGAGCGTGTCGTTGGGCGAACCGCAGACGAAAAGCGACCAGCAGACCTTCCAGTCGTTGGGATCGCTGGAGATCGAGGCGCGGAGATAGTCCTCCTGCTCCAGGAGATAGCCCAGCGCCTGGCGCGCCTTGACGTTGTTGAACGGCGGATACAGGTGGTTGGGCCGGAGCGTGCCGACGTTGCCGAGCGGATCGCCGCGTTGGATGGTGACGCCGGCATTGCGCTTGAGCAGCGGGATCATGTCGTGGGTCGGCGTCTCCACCATGTCGACCTCGTTGGCGATCAGCGCATTGGCCGCGGTCGAGGGGTCGGGGATGTAGAGCCATTCGACGCGATCGACGTTGACGATCTTGTTGCCGGCCGACCAGTCCGACGGCTCGGGCCGCGAGACGTATTTCGCGTTCTTCCGCAGCACGATCTTCGATCCGGGGACCCATTCCTTCGGGTCGTAGGTGAAGGGACCGGAGCCGATATGCTCGGGCACCTGCGTACCGGCATCGGTCTTCGCCATCCGCTCGGTCATGATCGCCGGGATCAACCCGCCGATGCGTCCGAGCGAGGAGATCACCAGGCCGTAGGGTTCCTTCAGGATCAGGGTGAAGCTGCGGTCGTCGATCGCCTCCAGCTTGGCGACCGACTGGAACAGCCTCTGCCCCATGATATCGCGCTTGCCCCAGCGCTCCAGCGACGGGATCACGTCCTTGGACGTCACCGGCGTGCCGTCATGGAAGGTGAGGCGGGGGCGCATGGTGAATCGGTAGGTGAGGCCGTCCGGAGACACGGACCAGGTCTCGGCCATCTGCGGCTGGACCTCGAGCTTGCCGTCGCGGGCGAACAGCGTGTCGTAGATCATCGAGCCGAAGACCTGGGTCACCGTGCCGGTGGTCCAGATCGGGTCGAGGACGCGGAGGTCGCCCTGGGGCACGTAGCGGATGACCGTCCCGCCGGCGGTCTGCGCCACGGCCGCCGGGGCGGCACCGAGGGCGGAGGAGAGCAGCAGCGCCGTGGCGATCAATCGAAGGGTGTTGCGCATCGGAAATCCTCGTTCAGGTCGGCGGGGTGGAATTCCAGTCGGGCGTGTTTCTTCGACGACACGCTAGCACCGGGACGGGCCGGCGGTAAGACGTGAGGTCGGGATCGGCTACGAGCCGGCCGGGCGGCGTTCCGGTCGGCGGTCCGGGTCAGGGGGCGGTCGTGGCCTTCCCGGGAATTGGCTCTGGCCTGGTGTACCGCCGGCGTCGCGTCAACGCTCGGGCTTTAACACCTGCCTTCGGCCGCTATGGATCGCTTATCGCCACAGCGCGCCCTTGCTCGCTTTCACGCGCGTGCGCGCGCGCTTGTCCAGCGCGCTGAAGAATTGGATGCCGGCCTTCTCTTCGATCTCGTTGACGGTGACCAGATAGGAACTGTCGAGCTTGGCTTTCGGGTAGGGCTTGTTGTCGAAGTAGAACGCCAGCGCGCGCTGCGCTGCCGGGTCGTAGACTATCTTGAAGAATCCCTCGGGGACCGCGACCTTGTTGTCGCCGATGGTCTTCGGCTTGGCGCCGTAGATCGGACCGGAGACAACGACCAGCCGCTCGCGGCTGATGGCCCAGTCGCGCACCCGCGCTTCCAGCTGCGCCCAGATGCCGCGATTCATGCTGGGGCCGTACTGCGGAGCGATATTCGACAGGTAGAACGACTCTGCCATCGCCTCTTCGAGCCAGGTGTTGTCGGCGGCCGGCGACATGTGCCCCCGATCGAAGCCGCTTTTGGCGTAGTCGCCGGTGACGGCGCTCTTGTTGGCCCGGGCGACGTCGGGATCCGGGACGAAGGGCCGGTTGTCGCGCGTCACGTTCTTGGCGAAGCGCTCGGGCGTGAGCACCTCGAGCACCCAGGCCGGCGTCCGATGCCCGGTGTGATAGGAGACCAGGTATCCGGTCCGGCACAGCACCATGTGGTCGTCGTCGCTCGACCGGGTCTCGGGTTCGCCGGTATCCGCGACCAGCGCCGCGCACTCGCCGAGTCCGGCGGCGTGGCCGCCGGGGCCGAAGAGGAGGAAAAAGAGAAGGAGGAAGACGAGGATCCGTGACGGCATGGCGCTCTCCGCTACTTGGGAAGCCCCTTGGAGATGAGAAAGCTGCCGCCGCTGATGCCGAGCAATCCGAGGACACCGTTGGGAATCTCGACGAAGGTGCCGGCCTCGAGCGAGAGCACCACGAACAATCCGCCGATCAGGAAGGTGAACAGAAGCAGCTGGAACCGCGAGATGCTGGCCTTGCCCGGAACCGGCGGCATGCCCGGCATTGCGCCGGCGGGCGGCGACTCGCACAGCATGTCGGATAGATCGACCTTGGTCAGCTTCTGCAAGACGATGACGGCAAACGCCGTGAACACCGCGAGCATCACCGCATAGCTCGCCAGCGAATAGATTTGGGGCTGCATGTCATGTCCTCCCGGTCAAGGTTCTGCCGATTTTGGAAACGAGGTACAGCGCGTTGCTGCCGCCGAGAGCGGCCACCAGCCATGTCGATGGCTCGGGCAAGCGGGCTTCCGCGCGGACGGTCTGGAACTGGCTGAGGGTGTCGAAGCCGTAGGCGGCCATGGCAAACAGGCTGGCGATCAGAAGCTGAACGCGCTCTGGCGACGGGGCGCCGTTGCGATCGCTGGAGAGCATCCCGGACGTGCGGATCTCGCCGCGCAGGAGGCGCATGAAGACCATGGCGAACAGCACGCCATACACCGCATAGATCGTGGCGGTGACGTACCACCTCATGGCGGGTCCACGACGTCGGCCTCGCCCGCGCCGAGAGGCGGCTCGCAGCTATGTTCGGTTTCGGCACCGGCGGAGAGCGCAGGCGATCGCGCGGGGCCGGAAGCGGCCGCCGCCGGATACGTCGCGGGTCGAGATACCGAAGGCGCTCGCATGGCCGTCCCCCAACAGCCCGACCGCAGAAATACAACCTTGTGCGACTACAGGCAAGTCGAATCGCAACCGGGGACGTGACGCGAGTCCGCAGCCTACGCCGGCAGCGTCAGCCGGTAGAACCGGGCGGCGGTGCCCGAGAACAGGTCCGTGGTCTCGGCGGCGCCGGCGCCCCTCGCCAGTTTCTTGCAGGCGTTCCAGAATACCGGGTAGCTGTAGGAGCCCTTGTCGACCGGGAAGTTGCTCTCGAACATGCAGCGGCTGGCGCCGAAGGCTTCGATGCAGGTCTCGACATAGGGCCGCCACGCCGCCGCCAGCTCGTCGGAGGAGGGCGGCTCGGCCTTGCCCTCGAAGCCGAAGCCGTTGAGCCGCATGCCGAGTCCGCCCAGCTTCGCATGGACGTTCGGGCACTTGGCGAGGTTGCGGATCGCGGTCGACCAGGTCTCGAAGATCTCGTCGCGGCGGCCGGCATAGGGACCAAGGCCGAGCGGGCCGCCGGCGTGGTTGATCACGATCTGCGTCGCGGGAAAGGCGCGGGCGAGGCCGGTGAGATCGTCGATCTGTGGATGGTAGAGCCAGGCATCGAAGCTGAGCCCCATCGTCTCCAGCACCGAGAAGCCCTCGCGGAAGCTGCGCGTTCCCATCAGGCCTTGCGGCATCTCGAAGGCGGGGTTGCGCAGGCCGGGGAAGTCGTCCCAGGCGGAGATGTGGCGGATGCCGCGGAAGCGATCGGTGATGCGCGCATGTGCCTCCAGCACGCGGCGGACCCCGGCGCCGAGGCGGAGGTCGGCATAGCCGACGATGCCCTCGCAGATCCGGGTCTTGCCGTAGGTGCCGCTGGCGCTCATCGCGGCGACGCCGTTGACGAATTCGGTCTCGCCCACCGGACGCAGCTCCTCCGGCCCGTCGGCGCGATGCATGGAGCGGGCCTGGAGATAGACGGTGGAGACGATGTTGTGGCCGCTGTTCAGGTCTTCCAGCAGCTCCGGCAGCAGATAGCGCCAGCCCGGCCGGTCCCAAAGATGGTGGTGGGGATCGACGATCGGCAGCCCAGGCTCGAGGATCTCCTCCTTCCGGCGGTCCAGCCATTCCTGGCGGACCGCGAGGTAGGGGGCAAGGGCGGCGGGCGGTTTGGCGGCGGCGGTCAAGGCAGTCCTCCCGGGATTTCGGGGGATGCTAGTGCAGATCGCGCGCGATTACTTCTGCGCCTTCACCCACTCGCCATGCCGCTGGCAGGAGGCCTCGGCGAGGTCGACGAAGACGCCGGCGATCGCCTCCGGCGGGGTCACCGTGGCCGGGTCCTCACCGGGGAAGGCGCCGGCCCGCATCTGCGTGCGGACGGCGCCGGGGGAGAGGAGGTTGGCCTTGATGTTGGTTTTCTCGATCTCCTTGCACCACGTGTAAACGAGCGCCTCCATGCCGGCCTTGGTCGCGGTATAGGCGCCGAAATAGGCCGGGATCATCTTGGTGACGCCCGAGGTCACGAAGACGGCGCGGCCGGCCGGGGAAACCTTCAGCAAGGGCTCCATCGAGCGGATCAGCCGCCAGCCCGCCGTCATGTTGAGGACGACCGACTCCTCCCACGCCTTGGGCGCGAGCTGGGAGACCGGTCCCAGCGGAGCGGCGACGGCAGCATTGGCGACCAGCACGTCCAGACGTTTGAAGCGGTCGAAGATCGCCTGGCCCAGCTCCTCGATGCCGTTGGGCTTGGCGAGGTCGAGCGGCACCAGGGTCGCCGTACCGCCGGCCTTCTTGATCGCGTCGTCCAGCTCTTCGAGCCCGCCGACGGTGCGGGCGGTCGCCACCACATGGGCGCCCTCCCGGGCGAAGCGTTCGGCGACGGCGCGGCCGATGCCGCGGGACGCACCGGTGACGAGCGCGATCCGGTCTTTCAGGCGCATGGGGACTTACTCGTTAGGAGGAGAGGGCGAGGGGGGGGGTGCGTGAGGCACGAACGACGGGGGAGCGGCGCTAGACGGTCTCGGTCAGGAGCGAGAGCTGGCGGGTCTGGCCGCCCTCGAGCTGGTCGACCAGCGGGATCGGGTAGTCGCCGGTGAAGCAGGCGTCGCAATAGGCCGGGTTCCTGGCGTCGCGGCCTTTCATGCCGACGGCGCGGTAGAGGCCGTCGAGCGAGACGAAGGCGAGCGTATCGGCGCCGATATGCTCGGCCATCGCCTTCACGTCCATCTGCGCGGCCAGCAGCTTGGACCGCTCCGGCGTGTCGACGCCGTAGAAGCAGGAATGCGTGGTCGGCGGGCTGGCGATGCGGAAATGCACCTCCTTGGCGCCGGCGGCGCGGACCATCTGGATGATCTTCATCGAGGTGGTGCCGCGGACGATCGAGTCGTCGACCAGGATGACGCGCTTGCCCGCGATCTGGGCACGGGCGGCATTGTGCTTCAGCTTCACGCCGAGGTGGCGGATGTGGTCGGTCGGCTCGATGAAGGTGCGGCCGACATAGTGGTTCCTGATGATGCCGAGCTCGAAGGGGATGCGGCTCTCGGCGGCATAGCCGATCGCCGCCGGCACGCCCGAGTCAGGCACCGGGATGACGAGGTCGGCATCGACGTGGCTCTCACGCGCCAGCTCGGCGCCGATGCGCTTTCGCGCCTCGTAGACGCTCAGGCCCTCGACGACGCTGTCGGGGCGGGAGAAGTAGATGTATTCGAAGATGCAGAAGCGCTTGTCCTTTTCGCGGAACGGGTGGTGGCTGTGCACCCCCGCCTCGTCGATCAGGACGACCTCGCCGGCCTCGATGTCGCGCACGAAGTCGGCGCCGATGATGTCGAGGCCGCAGGTCTCCGACGCCAGGATGTAGGCGTCGCCGATCCTGCCCAGCACCAGCGGGCGGACGCCGTGCGGATCGCGGACGCCGATGAGGCCGGTCGGCGACAGCGCCACCAGCGAGTAGGCGCCTTCGACCTGGCGGAGCGCGCCGACCAGGCGCTCGACCACGCTGACGCCGCGGCCGATCGCCATCAGGTGGATGATGACCTCGCTGTCGGTGGTCGACTGGAACAGGCAGCCGCGGCGGACCAGGTCCTTCCGCACTTCCATGGCGTTGGTGAGATTGCCGTTGTGGCCGACGGCGAAGCCGCCCGATTCGAACTCGGCGAACAGCGGCTGGGAGTTGCGCGCGATGGTGGCGCCGGTGGTGGCGTAGCGGTTGTGGCCGATGGCCGCATAGCCCTTCAGCTGCTGGATCACGCGGGGATCGCCGAAATTGTCGCCGACGTGACCCAGGCCGCGGTGTGCGCTGAACTGCTGGCCGTCGAAGGCGACGATGCCGGTCGCCTCCTGGCCGCGGTGCTGCTGGGCATGAAGGCCGAGCGCGGTGTGCGCGGCGGCGTCGGGGGTGCCGAAGATGCCGAAGAGGGCGCACTCCTCGTGCAGCTTGTCGTCGTCGAAGGGATGGGTGCTGAGGCTCATCGGCGGGCCTTTACTGGGTGGTCCGGATCAGGCCGTCGAGATCGCGACGTTGCTCGGCATTATAGCCGGGGCGCGCTTCTTGGGCAGCGGGATTCGCCTGCGGCTGAGGGTTGGTCAGCCGCTCGTAGCTCCGTTTCAGCTCCATCGCCTGCTCCGCCTTGCGCTTGGCCTCGTCGGCAGCGGCGCGGGACGGCGATGTGGCCTCGCGAGGCAGCAGGTTCAAGAGCCACTGGGCCCCCATCTCGATCGCCGGCAGGGAGCGGGCGCTCGATATCCAGTCTGGGCGCTGGTCCTTGGGCACCGCCCAGTTCACGACCAGGAGGGCGAGGCAGACGACGACCGCGCCGCGGGCGAGGCCGAAGAGGAATCCCAGCGAGCGGTCGAGGGCGGACAGCGCGCTCGCCTGGACCCGGCGCGAGATCGGCCCGGAGATGATGCTCAGCACGATCAAGGCGGCGATGAACAGCACCGCGGCGGCCGTGACGTCGGCGATCATCTCGACGGTGATGAACTGGCGCGCGATCGGGCGGGCGTATTTGAAGCCGTAGAGGGCGGCGAAGGCGGCACCGATCCAGGTGCCGATCGCCAGCGCCTCGCGGACGAAGCCGCGGAAGAAGGCGAAGAGTCCGGACAGCAGGATGACGCCGACGACCAGGCCGTCGGTGAAGGTGAAGGCAACGCCGGTCATGCCGCTCATGCGTGTCTCCGGCGGAGCGTCGACTCGCCATCGAGGCGGGTCACCAGCTCGGCCAGCTGGTCGATCTCGACGAGCTCGAGCGGGGCCTCGCCGGTCCCCTGCTTTCGCCGCCGGCGCGGCAGGAAGGCCCTGGAGAAGCCCAGCTTCGCCGCCTCCTTGAGGCGGGCGTCGGACTGTCCGACCTGCCTGATCTCGCCGGCGAGCCCGATCTCGCCGAAGACCACGGTGTCCGGCGGAACCGGGGTCTGCGTCAAGGACGAGATGAGGGCGGCGGCGCAGGCGAGGTCGGCCGCCGGCTCGTTGATCTTGAGGCCGCCGGCGACGTTCAGGTAGACGTCGGTGCCGGCGAGGCTGACCCCGCAGCGCGCTTCCAGCACCGCCATGACCATGGCGAGCCGTCCGGTATCCCAGCCGACCACGGCCCGCCTCGGGGTCGAGAAGGTTGACGGCGCGACCAGCGCCTGGACCTCGACCAGCACCGGGCGGGTGCCTTCCATGCCGGCCAGCACGGCCGCGCCGGAGACGTCGCCCCGGCGCTCGGCCAGGAACAGGGCCGACGGGTTGGAGACCTCCGAAAGGCCGCGCTCGGTCATCTCGAAGACGCCGATCTCGTCGGTCGGCCCGAATCGGTTCTTGACCGCGCGGAGGATGCGGAAGTGATGCCCGCGCTCGCCCTCGAAGTAGAGGACGGTGTCGACCATGTGCTCGAGCACCCGGGGGCCGGCGATGGCGCCCTCCTTGGTGACATGGCCGACCAGGAAGAGGGCGAAGCCCCGCCGCTTGGCGAGCCGGATCAGCTCCTGGGCCGAGGCGCGGACCTGGGCGACGGTGCCCGGCGCCGAATCCAGGGTGTCGACATACATGGTCTGGATCGAGTCGATCACCACCACGTCCGGCCGGTCGGCATGGTCCAGGCTCGCCAGGATGTCGCGGACCGAGGTTGCGGCGGCCAGCGCCACCTTGGCGCCCTCGACCTTGAGCCGCCTGGCGCGGAGCCGCACCTGGTCGATCGACTCCTCGCCGGAGATGTAGATGGTCGACCCCCGCACCGAGAGCTTCGCCACCACCTGCAGCAGCAGCGTCGACTTGCCGATCCCGGGGTCGCCGCCGATCAGGATCGCCGAGCCCGGCACCAGGCCGCCGCCGCAGACCCGGTCGAACTCGGCGATGCCGGTGACCGAGCGCTCGACCTCGGTCGAGGGGCCGGCGAGCTCGAAGACCTCGATCTTCCGCCCGCCCTTGGCCGACTGGCCTTTCGGCGCCAGCGCCTCCGCCGCCTCTTCGACGATGGTGTTCCAGGCGCCGCAGGACTCGCAACGCCCCGCCCACTTGGCCGTGCTCGCCCCGCAGGACTGGCAGACATAGCGGGTTTGGGGTTTGGCCATCGGCGGAGTTCAGCCCTCGTCGTGCACCCTCACCCCTCTGTGGGGGAGGGATGGGGTGGGGGGTAGGGGCAAGCGCCAAGTGCCGGAGCCCGGGGCTCCGCCCCCACCCCAACCCTTCCCCATCAAGGGGGAGGGGGTATGAAAGCGGGTTCGCTCGCTCACGGCCGTCTCACCGCCATTCGGATCGGGCCCTCGGCGCGGCCGTGGATGAACTGGTCGACGTACTCGTTGCCGGAGTGGCCGATCTCGGAGGCGGGGCCGGACCAGATGAACTTGCCAGCGTAGATCATGGCGATGCGGGTCGCGATCTTCCTGGCGCTCGCCATGTCGTGGGTGATCGAGATGGTGGTGGCTCCGAGCTTCTTCACGCTGGCGACGATCAGATCGTTGATGACGTCGGCCATGATCGGATCGAGGCCGGTGGTCGGCTCGTCGAAGAAGATGATCTCAGGCTCGCTGGCGATGGCGCGGGCGAGCGCGACCCGCTTCTGCATGCCGCCGGAGAGCTCGGCCGGGTGGAGCTCGGCGACCGGGGCCCCCAAGCCCACCTGGGCGAGCTTGTCGAGCGCGATCTCCTTCGCCTCTTTCCGGTCCATGCCCTGGCCCTGGATCAGGCGGAAGGCGACGTTCTCCCACACCGGCAGGCTGTCGAAGAGGGCCGAGCCCTGGAACAGCATGCCGATCTTCTTCACGACATTCTCGCGCGCCTGGCCCTTGGCGCCGACCGTCTCGACCCCGTCGATGCGGATCGAGCCGGCATCGGGGCGGAGGATGCCGAGGATGCATTTCAGCAGCACCGACTTGCCCGAGCCGGAGCCGCCGATGACGACCAGGCTCTCGCCCTTCGGCAGCGCGTAGTCGATGCCGTCGAGCACGACCTTCTCGCCGAACGCCTTCCTCACCCCGCTGAGCTCGATCTTGGGTGCGGTCATTTGGCGAAGAACATCTCGGTGATGAGGTAGTTGAAGACCAGGATCAGGATCGAGGCGGAGACGACGGCGTTGGTGGTCGCCTGGCCGACACCCTGGGCGCCGCCCTTGGAGTTGTAGCCGTGGTAGCAGCCGGTCAGCGAGATCAGGAAGCCGAAGGCCCCAGCCTTCACTAGGCCTGAGACCACGTCCATCATCTCGAGATAGTCCCAGGTGCGGCGGATATAGGCCGCGGCGTTGAAGTCGAGCTTGTAGACCGCGACCAGGTAGCCGCCGAAGACGCCGAGGATGTCGCCGGTGAGCACCAGCAGCGGCAGCATGGTGGCGCCGGCGATCAGGCGCGGCACCACCAGGTATTTGTAGGGATTGGTCGAAAGCACGGTGAGCGCGTCGATCTGCTCGGTCACGCGCATGGTGCCGATCTCGGCCGCCATGGCGGCGCCGATGCGGCCGGCGACCATCAATCCTGCCAGCACCGGTGCCAGCTCGCGGGTCATCGACAGCACGACGACGGTGGCGACCGCGCCTTCGGCCGAGAAGCGTGCGAAGCCGGTGAAGCTCTGCAGCGCCAGCACCATGCCGGAGAAGATGGTGGTGAGCGCCACCACCGGCAGCGAGAAGTAGCCGATCTCGATCATCTGCCGGCCGATCAGCGCCGGGTAGAAGGGCGGCCTGAACATGTGGCCGACGGCGGTGATGGCGAACAGCACCAGCCGGCCGAGCGCCGCCAAAGCATCCAGGAAGGCCCGGCCGATGGTAGCGAGCAGGTCGCTCACGCGCCGGTTCCGAGGTAGCGGCGCGCATAGCGGCGGGAGAGCCCGGTCAGCATCTGGTATCCGTTGGTTCCGGCGAGCTGTCCGAGCTCGTCCGGCGGCAGCTCCGGTCCCATCAGGACGATGGGCGTCCCCGGCCGGCATTCGGCCTCAGGCAGGTCGGTCACGTCGAAGGTCACGAGATCCATCGAGACGCGCCCCACCAGAGGGATCGGACGGCCGGCAATATATCCGCGGCCCCGGTTGGTGAGCGAGCGCAAATACCCGTCGGCGTATCCGACGCCGACCGTGGCGATCCGGGTCATGCGATTCGCCCGCCATTGCGCGTTGTAGCCGACCGAGCGTCCGGCCGGGATTTCGCGCACCGTCAGGATCTCGGCCTCGAGCTTTACCGTGGTCTTCATCGGATTCGGCGCGTGGTCGACCGGCGCCAGGCCGTACATCGCCGCGCCCGGACGGACCAGGTCGAAGTGATAGGCGGGGCCGAGGAAGATGCCGGCGGAGTTGGCGAGACTCGCCTTCGCTTTCGGCAGGCGGACGAGGGCATCGCGGAATCGGGCGAGCTGGGCTGGGTTGTCCGGGTCTGGCTGGACCTCGCCCGAGACCAGGTGGCTCATGATCCAGGCGAGCTCGATGCCGCCGAGGAGATCGGGCGAGGCGGCGAGGCCGGCGACCTCGGCTTCCGAGAGCCCGAGCCGGCTCATGCCGGTGTCGAGATGCAGGACCGCGCGTCCGCCGCCGGACTCACGCCAGCGGCGGAGCTGCTCCAGCGAGTTCAGAACCGGCGTCAGTCTGTGCCGGCGATGCTCGCCTTCGGTGCCGGGTCGTGGTCCTTCGAGGACGCCGATCTCCTGCGTGATCGCGCCGCGGAGCCGGATGCCTTCGTCCAGCGTGGCGACGAAGAAGACGCGGGCGCCGGCCCGGGCGAGGGCGGGGCCGACCTGCTCGGCGCCGAGGCCGTAGGCGTCCGCCTTCACCATCGCCGCGCAGTCGGCATGCGGGGCCGAGCGTGCGGCGAGCAGGCGCCAGTTGGCGGCGACGGCATCGAGGTCGACGGTGAGGAGGGCGCCGGCGTTCGCCGGCGTGTCAGCCGATCGCATCGGCGATGTGGCCGGGCAGCGCGAGATTGGAGAACTTGGTGATCGCCCCCTCGAACTGCAGCCGCACGGTCCCCGTCGGTCCGTGCCGCTGCTTGCCGACGATCACTTCGGCGATGCCGTAGATCGCCTCGCCATGCGCCTTCCAGCGCTCGACGCGGTCGTGGAACTTGTCGTCGTGCTCGTCGGCGCGCCGAACCGGTTCCTCGCGCTTGTGATAATACTCCTCGCGGAAGATGAACATGACGACGTCGGCGTCCTGCTCGATCGATCCGGACTCGCGGAGGTCCGCCAGCTGCGGGCGCTTGTCCTCGCGCTGCTCGACGGCACGGGAGAGCTGGGAGAGAGCCAGAACGGGCACGTTCAGCTCCTTGGCCACCGCCTTCAGCGACCTTGTGATGTCGGAGATTTCCTGGACGCGGTTCTCCGACTTGGTGCCGGCGGATCCCCGCAGAAGCTGAAGATAGTCGACGACGATCAGGTGGAGCCCGTGCTGGCGCTTAAGGCGCCGGGCGCGCGTCCGGAGCGCCGTCACCGTGATCGCCGGCGTATCGTCGATGAAGATCGGCGTGCGCTCCAGCCGCTGGCTCGCCTGGACCAGGCGGCGAAAATCGGCGTCGTTCATCTCGCCACGACGGATCTTCTCGCCCGACACCTCGATCTGTTCGGCGAGGATGCGCGTGGCGAGCTGCTCGGCCGACATTTCCAGCGAGAAGAAGGCGACGACGAAGCGTTCGGCTTCGGGATCGTCGACCGACTGGACGGCAGCATTGAAAGCGATGTTGGCGGCAAGCGCGGTCTTGCCCATCGCCGGCCTGGCCGCGAGCACGACCAGGTCGGAGGGATGGAGGCCGCCCAGCAGTTTGTCCATGTCGATCAGGCCGGTCGGCACGCCCGTCAGCTTGCCGTCGCGCTTGAAGGCCTTCTCGGCCATCTCGATGGCGGCGGTCAGCGCGTTGGCGAAGGGGAGGAAGCCGCGCTCGGCATTGTCGGTTTCAGCGAGTGTGAACAGCTTCTGCTCGGCGAGCTCGATCTGGTCCTTGCCCGAGGTCTCGAGCTCGTGCTTGTGGGCGTCGTTGACCATGTCCTCGCCGACGGCGATGAGCTGGCGGCGGAGGTAGAGGTCGTGGACGGTGCGGCCGTAGTCCTCGGCGTTGACGATGGCGACGATCGAGGCGGCGAGCTTGACCAGGTACTGGGCGCCGCCGACCTCGTTGAGCCCGCCGTCCTGGTCGAACATCGACTTCAGCGTGACTGGGTTGGCGATCTGGCCGCGGTCGACCAGCTTGCCGATTGCCTCGAAGATCCGGCCGTGAACGGGATTGGCGAAGTGGTCGGGGCGAAGGAAGTCGCCGACCCGCTCATAGGCCGCGTTGTTGACCAGGAGGGCGCCGAGAAGGCCCTGCTCGGCCTCGTAGTTGTGCGGCGGGGTGCGGTATCCGGCCGGCTGCGGCTCGCGGCGCGCTTCCGGCCAGGCGGCGGGAAGCGGCTTCAAGTCGGTCACGCGCGGACCTGTCGGCGCAAGTCGGTCATTCGTTGAGCGCCCAAATCCCCCAAAACGCGCAAGGCCGGCATAGTCCCCCTTGGGGTGCCGGCCTCGCAACGCATTCATCGTTCCGACTCACAGCTTTGTTTTCCACAGGCTGTGAGTATGTGGATAAGCGTCGGCTCAGCCGGCTTCCGGAGCCTCGGCGGCGGCAGTCTCGTCGGCCGCCCCCTGTTGGGCAGCGGCCTCCTCGGTCGAGCGCCCGACATTCACTGTCACCGTCACCCGGACCTCGGGGTGAAGGCCGATGCGGACGTCGTGAACGCCGAGCTCCTTGATCGGCTGGCCAAGCAGCACCTGGCTCTTCTGCACGGTGAAACCGGCGGTGGTGATCTCGTCGGCGATGTCGCGGAGCGTCACCGAGCCGTAGAGCGATCCGCTCTCGGCCGCCTGGCGGACAATGGTGATCTTGAGGCCGTTGAGCTTGGCCCCGACCTTCTCCGCCTCTTCCCGGCGCTTCAGGTTGTCGGCTTCGAGCTGCGTTCTCCGCTTCTCGAAGACCGAGAGGTTCTCCTTGGTGGCGCGGAGCGCCTTCTTCTTCGGCAAGAGGAAGTTGCGGGCGAAGCCCGGCTTCACCTTCACCACCTCGCCCATCTGGCCGAGGCTCTCGATGCGCTCCAACAGGATGACGTCCATGGTTGGCTCCTCACTCCGCCGGGCCGACGGACGCCAGACGGCGACGCAGGCCCAGCCATTGATCGAAAAGACCCAGTCCCGCCACCAGCGCCACCGGCCAGCCGAGCACGAGCATGGCGGCATAGGCAGCGACGAGGATGAAGGGCCTCTGGGGGGAAAACTTGCGGGCGACGGCGTGGACCACGCCGAGCCCCAGGAAAAAGAACGGCACCAGCAGGATCAGGAACAGGTTCCGGCCGAGAAAACCGACGCCGTCGGGACCGATCAGCGCCGCCGCCCCGGCGATGCCGAGCGCCAGCGTGAGCAGCTGGGGAAGCTCGATATCGGCCAGCTCCGGCGTCGGGCGCAGATTGCGCCCGAAGCGGGCGAGCACGCCCTGGGCCAGGGCGGCGTTGACCGCCACCATCGCCAGCCAGGACATGATCACCGCCGCCGGGAACCACGGCACGATCGCGTCCAGGATGCGCCGGCGATCGCCTTCAGCCATGTCCGCCATGAGCCGATCGACCGCCTGGCCGAGGAAGTCCCGGATTGCGGGCTCGATGCCGTCGGTGGCGAACTGCAGCGCCAAGCCGGCGACGATGAAGGCGCCGGCCCCCATCCACACCAGCCAGGCGACGAGAAGGCCGAGCGGATACCACTCGGTCTTGCCGTCGGCGTCGGTGCGGTTGAGGAGGGCCTTTCGGCCGACCACCATCACCGGAATGCCGCTGACGACGAGGAAAAGGCCGCCGGCGATGGCACCGCCCAACAGGGCGACCACCGCGGTGGCGCTTCCGGTCGCCGTCATGCCGGCCATTCCCCCCATCCCGAGCGCCACGGCGAAGAGCGGAAGCTGTGCCAGATAGGCAAGCAGCATCGCGCTCGGCTGCCCGAGGACGACCGAAATGTAGAGGAGGCCGCTGACGACGCCGGCGCCTGCCGCGATGAGCCAGAACCGAACCATTCCCGTTAGTCCTGCCTTACGCCTTCTGCCTTACTTGATCACGTAAGGCATGAGCGCCAGGTAGCGCGAACGCTTGACCGCCTGGGCGAGCTCGCGCTGCTTCTTTGCCGACACCGCGGTGATGCGGCTCGGCACGATCTTGCCGCGCTCGGACACGAAGCGCTGGAGCAGCTTGATGTCCTTATAGTCGATCTTGGGCGCGTTCGGATGCGCGAACGGGCACGACTTCCGCCGGCGGAAGAAGGGCCGGCGTCCACCGCCCGCACCGCCACCCGCTCCGGCACCGCCGCGGCCTTCGCCGCCGCCGCCACCACCGCCCATGCGACCGCCGGTCATGCGTCACCTCCACGAGTCTCGACGGCTGCCTCGTCCCGGCGGGGAGCCTCGTCGCGGCGCGGCCCGTCGTCGCGGCGCGGGCCGTCCTCGCGATCCCGGCGCCAGCCGCCGCGGTCACCCCGGTCTCCGCGATCACCGCGGTCGGACCGGCTCTGCATCATCGCCGAGGGCGCTTCCTCGAGGGTCTCGACCCGGACCGTGAGGTAGCGGATCACGTCCTCGTTGATGCGCATGTTGCGCTCGAGTTCGTGGATCGCCGCCGCCGGGGCGTCGATGTTGAGGAGCATGTAGTGCCCCTTGCGGTTCTTCTTGATCCGATATGAGAGCGACTTCAGGCCCCAATACTCTTTCTTGGTGACCTTGCCGCCATTCGCTTCAATAAGGGTGTTGAACGCGTCGGTCAGGGTCTCGACCTGGGTGGTCGAGACGTCCTGACGCGCGATGAACACGTTCTCGTAGAACGCCACCGTCGTCTCTCCTTCTGGCTGTTAGCGGCCCGGAGCCACCATGGCCTCCCGGACCTAGCCGGACCTTGAGGCCCGGCAAGGAGCTATGAGGGCGCGGACTATACACATGCCGCGGACGGGGGCAAGCTCCGCGCGAACAGGGGGCAGGATGAGCGTTACCGAGCAGATCGCCGCAGTTCTCCAGGCCAAGGCAGAGGGGCTGGTAAAGAAATCGTCCAAGATTCTTTCGGAGATCATGGACCCGGCCTTCGTCTATGTGAGTTCCGGCGGCAGGAGGGCCGAGAAACAAGCCTATATCGACCGGGTTTGCGCCGCGGCCGACTGGAGCTTCGGTCGCCAGCTCGTTGAAAATCTTGAGGTTGTGGACTTCGGAAGCTTCGCTGTCGCCACCATGACCCTGCACGACCAATTCGTCCACTCGAGCGGGGCCGTCGAGCGAACCTACCTGTCGCTCTGCGTCTTTCGGAAGGAAGGAGAACGTTGGCTCTGGGCCGCAGGCCAGACCATGACGCCGGACGTGCCGTTCACCGCCGACATAGAGGAAGCCAAGAAGCACCTTTCATCGCTGTACGACCGAGCCGTCGCCGGCGAGGAGATCACCATTTCGATAGCGGGAACGCCGAAAGGGAAGTTGATCCGCGCCGACGCCTCGATGAGCAAAGGCAGGGCGTGAGCGCTTCCCCGGCTCTGGTTCTTTCCAAGTGATCTCGCTCCTCGAGATCGTGCTGCCGATCTTCGCCGTGGTCCTGGTCGGCTGGATCGTCGGGCGGTTCGAGATCATCAAGGGCGAGCGGGTCAACGGGCTCGCCGATTTCACCTTCTTCATCGCCATCCCGGCGCTGATGTTCCGCTCGGTGGTCCGCAACATCCGCTGGGAGACGGCGGACCCTGGCGTCCTCATCGTCTATTTCGGCTCCGGGCTCCTGGTCTATGCGATCGCGATGGCCATCGGCCTGCGGATCTTCCGGACCACGTTCGAGGAGGCGGCGGTTCTCGGGCTCGCCTGCACCTTCGGCAACTCGGTCCAGCTCGGGATTCCGATGGTGGTCCGCAGCTTCGGCGAGCACGGCCTGGTGCCGCTGATGCTGATCATCAGCTTCCACTCCCTCGTTCTGATCGGTCTGACGACGGTGCTGATCGAGATCGCGCGCGGGCGCGGCGGCGGCGGCAGGGCGGCGGCGATCCAGTCGGCGAAGGGGACGGCGCGGAACCCGATCATCATCTCGATGATCGCCGGCCTCGCCATCGCCGCGTTCGACCTCGAGCTGCCGCGGATGGCGGACGACGTCCTGGCGCTGCTCGGTGCCGCCGGGATCCCGTGCGCGCTGTTCGCGCTCGGCGCCCAGCTTGCCCGCTTCAAGTTCGCCGGCTCGCTGGGGCCGACGGCGGTGATCCTGGCGCTCAAGCTGGCGGCGCTGCCGGCCGTCGTCTGGGCGCTCGCCCTGGCGTTCGGCCTCGCGCCCGAGGCGGAGTCGGTGGCGATCCTGGCCTCCGGTCTCCCGACCGGAGCCAACGTCTTCATCCTTGCCAACCGCTACCTGGTCTACCAGGCGCCGGTGGTCTCCGCGGTGGTGGCCTCGACCGTGCTTTCGCTCGGCACCATCACCCTCCTGATCGCCTGGCTCGGCCCTCACCCTTGACAGGACGCCGCCCCGTGTCATGACTCCCGCCCTTTTCGAGCGGGGACCAGCATGACGCGCGCCTTCGTCTGTCCGGGCCAGGGCTCCCAGGCCGTCGGCATGGGAGTGGAGCTGGCCAAGGCCTTTCCGGTGGCCCGCGAGGTGTTCCAGGAGGTCGACGAGGCGCTGAAGCAGAGCCTGTCGAAGCTGATGGAGCAGGGGCCCGAAGGCGACCTGATCCTCACCGAGAACGCCCAGCCGGCCCTGATGGCGGTGAGCGTCGCCGTGGTCCGCGTCATCGAGACGGAGAGCGGCAGGCGCCTGTCCGACCTGGCGTCCCACGTCGCCGGCCATTCGCTCGGCGAGTATTCGGCCTTGGCCGCCGCCGGCGCGCTTTCGGTGCCTGACGCCGCGCGCCTCCTCAAGCTTCGCGGCCAGTCGATGCAGAAGGCGGTGCCGGTGGGCGAGGGGGCGATGTGCGCCCTTCTCGGCGCCGATCTCGACCAGGCCCGCGCGCTTGCCGCCGAGGCCGCCCAGGGCCAGGTCTGCGACATCGGCAACGACAACGGCCCGGGCCAGGTGGTCCTCTCCGGCGCCAAGGCCGCCATCGACCGCGCCATCCAGCTGGCGCCGTCGAAGGGGATCAAGCGGGCGATCTCGCTTCCGGTCAGCGCGCCCTTCCACTCGGCATTGATGGCACCGGCCGCCGACGCGATGCAGGAGGCGCTGGCCAAGGTCGAGCTGAAGCAGCCGAGCGTGCCGGTCATCTCCAATGTCCGGGCCCAGCCCGTTTCCGACCCGGCCGAGATCAAGCGCCTGCTGGTGAGCCAAGTGACGGGCCTGGTCCGTTGGCGCGAATGCGTGCTGGCCATGGTCGAGCACGGCGTCACCAAGGAGATCGAGGTCGGCGTCGGCAAGGTGCTGACCGGCCTCGCCAAGCGCATCCACAAGGATCTCGACGCTCTCTCCGTGCACACGCCGGCCGAGGTCGAGGCGTTCCTGAAGACGGTTTAGGAGGCTCCCGGCATGTTCGACCTCAACGGCCGCAACGCGCTGGTGACCGGCGCCTCCGGCGACATCGGGCGCGCGATCGCACGTGCGCTCCACGCCCAGGGCGCCAAGGTGGCGCTCTCCGGCACCCGGGCCGAGGCGTTGAACCAGCTCGCCGGCGAACTCGGCGAGCGGGCGGTGGTGGTGGTGGCCAACCTCTCGGATCCCGCCGATACCGAGCGCCTGGCCAAGGACGCCGAGGCCGCCCTCGGCCAGATCGACATCCTGGTCAACAATGCCGGCATAACCAAGGACGGGCTCCTGCTCCGGATGAAGGACGAGGACTGGCAGGCGGTCCTTGAAGTGAACCTCAACGCCGGCATGCGGCTCTCCCGGGCGGCGCTCCGGGGCATGATGAAGCGTCGCTGGGGCCGGATCATCGGGATCTCGTCCGTGGTCGGGGCCACCGGCAATCCCGGCCAGGCCAACTACGCCGCCGCCAAGGCCGGCATGATCGGCTTCTCCAAGGCGCTGGCCCAGGAGGTCGCCTCCCGCGGCATCACGGTCAACCTCATCGCCCCCGGCATGATCAAGACGCCGATGACCGACGTCCTGACCGAGGAGCAGAGGGGGCGGATGCTGGAACGAATCCCCCTCGGGCGCCTGGGCACCTCCGAGGAGATCGCGGCCGCCGCCGTCTACCTGGCGTCGGAGGAGGCGGCCTACGTCACCGGCGCCACGTTGCATGTGAACGGCGGCATGGCGATGCTGTGATGAGCCGGATCGCCGGGCCGTCTGGACCGCCCCGGGCGAGTTGTGTTACCACCCGACCGCCCGGCCGCAATTCGGCACGGAACAAGGTTTTTCCGAAGGAAACGAAGAGATGAGCGACATCGAAGACCGCGTGAAGAAGATCGTGGTCGAGCATCTGGGCGTCGAAGAGGCGAAGGTCACGGCCAACGCCAGCTTCGTCGACGACCTCGGCGCCGACAGCCTGGACACGGTCGAGCTGGTCATGGCCTTCGAGGAGGAGTTCGGCATCGAGATCCCGGACGACGCCGCGGAGAAGATTCTCACCGTCCAGAACGCGATCGAGTTCATCAAGTCCAAGCAAGGCTGAGCTTAGACCCATGCGCCGCGTCGTCGTCACCGGTCTCGGCCTGGTCACCCCGCTCGGGGTCGGCGTCGAGAACACTTGGGCGAAGCTGCTCCGGGGCGAATCCGGGGTGCGCGCGATCCAGAGCTTCGACGTCTCCGACCTGCCGGCGAAGATCGCCGGGCAGCTGCCTCGGGGCGAGACCAGCGAAGGCAACTTCAATGCCGACGACTGGGTCGAGCCGAAAGAGCAGCGGCGGATGGACCCGTTCATCATCTATGCGATGGCGGCCGCCCAGCAGGCGATCGAGGACTCCGGCGCCAGGCCCAAGACCGAGGACGAGAAGGAGCGGATGGGGGTCATGATCGGCTCCGGCATCGGTGGCCTGATCGGCATCTCCGAAGGCGCCGTAGTCCTGGCCGAGAAGGGGCCGCGCCGCGTCAGCCCGTTCTTCATCCCGTCCAATCTGATCAATCTGGCCTCCGGCCACGTCTCCATCCGCTACGGCCTCAAGGGGCCGAACCATGCGGTGGTCACGGCGTGCTCGACCGGCGCGCACGCGATCGGCGACGCCGCCCGGCTGATCCAATGGGAAGACGCCGACGTCATGGTCGCCGGCGGCACCGAGGCCGCGGTCTCGCGCCTCGGCATCGCCGGGTTCGCAGCCGCCCGTGCGCTCTCGACCGGCTTCAACGACACGCCGGAGAAGGCGTCCCGCCCCTGGGACAAGCGCCGCGACGGCTTCGTCATGGGCGAGGGCGCCGGCATCGTCGTGCTCGAGGAGTACGAGCGCGCCAAGGCCCGCGGCGCCAAGATCTATGCCGAGGTCACCGGCTACGGCATGTCGGGCGACGCCCACCACATCACCGCGCCGGCCGAGGACGGCAATGGCGGCTTCCGCTCGATGCGGGCGGCGCTCAAACGCGCCGGCCTCAAGACCTCCGACATCGACTACGTCAACGCCCACGGCACCTCGACTCCGCTCGGCGACGAGATCGAGCTGGGCGCGGTCAAGCGTCTGTTCGGCGAGGACGCCTACAAGCTGTCGATGTCCTCGACCAAGTCGGCGATCGGCCACCTGCTGGGCGCTGCCGGCAGCGTCGAGGCGATCTTCTCGGTGCTCGCCATCCGCGACCAGATCGCACCGCCGACCCTGAACCTCGAAGATCCTTCGGACGGCTGCGACATCGACCTCGTGCCGCTCGCAGCGAGGAAGCGCCCGATCCGCAACGCGCTCTCCAACTCCTTCGGCTTCGGCGGCACCAACGCCTCGCTCGTCTTCTCGGCCGTAAGCTGACAGGGCCCGGCCGATGCGCGCGCGCATCGCCGCCGGTGTCCTTCTCGGACTGGTGATCGCGGGGATCGCCGGCGCCAAGTGGTGGGATCGCCAGATCCTGAACCCCGGGCCGCTGCCGGCGAGCCGCACCGTCCTACTCCCCCGCGGCGCCGGCCTGAGCGAGATCGCCGACCGGCTGGAGGCCGCCCGCGTCGTCGCCGACCGGCGGATCTTCCAGCTCGCGGCATGGACGCTCGGGCAAGGCCGCAACCTCAAGGCCGGCGAATATGCCGTTCCGGCTCACGCGAGTCTTCGCGACGTCGTCCAGCTGCTCTCTTCCGGACGCGTTGTCGTCCGCAAGGTGACCATCCCGGAGGGGCTGACGGTCCGCCAGACGCTGGCGACCCTGGCGGAGGCCGAAGGCATGGAAGGCACCGTCGCTGCCGAGGCGATCAAGGAGGGCGAACTCCTGCCCGCGACCTACAATTATGTCTGGGGCGACGAGCGCGGTCGCATGGTCGTCCGCATGCGCGCAGCGATGGCCGAAATGGTGGAGCGGCTCTGGCGCGAGCGCGCACCCGGCCTGCCGCTGACGACGCCGGCCGAGGCGGTGACGCTGGCCTCCATCGTCGAGAAGGAGACCGGCCGCGCCGACGAGCGGGCCCGCATCGCCGGTGTCTTCTTCAATCGGCTGAAGGCCGGCATGAAGCTGCAGTCGGATCCGACGGTGGCCTATGCCGTGGCCGGAGGCCGCGACCTCGGCCGGCCGCTGACCCGCGCCGACCTCCGCCTGCTGCATCCCTACAACACCTACATGATCGAAGGCCTGCCGCCGGGCCCGATCGCCAATCCCGGCAAGGCGGCGCTCGAGGCGGTGATGAAGCCGGCGGAGACGGACGCGCTCTACTTCGTCGCCGACGGCTCCGGCGGCCACGCCTTCGCCAAGACGCTTGACGAGCACAACCGCAACGTCGCCCGCTGGCGCCGCCTCATGCGGGAGCGGGGGCAGCCGGTTCCGGAGGAGTAAGGCCGTGCGCCGCCGCCAGCTGGGATTCGAGCGTCCTGATGCGGGCGGTCAGCGCGTCGACCGCCGCCATCACCTCCTCGGCCGGGAACATCTGCGGGATGTGCTGCGGGCAATTCCGGTCCCAGGCCACGATGGTGAACAGGATCGCCTGCTCCGGTCGGGCGTCGTAGCCCTCGGGGAAGAGGCGGGCGATCATCTCCGGATCGTCGGTGACCCGCGCCATGCCCCAGATCTTCACCCGGCGGCGGTTGACGTAGTCCATCAGGAACAGGAACGCCCGCGAGTTGTCGGCGAGGTTGCCGGTGGTGATGTATTGCCGGTTGCCGGTGAAGTCGGCGAAGCCCAACGTCGTCTCGTCGACCACGCGGAGAAACCCCTTCGGTCCGCCCCGGTGCTGGATGTAGGGCTGACCATCGGGCGCAGTGGTCGCCATGTAGAACGACCTCGCTTCCGCGATCGTCGCCGCGAGATCGGGCGTGACCATGGTCGGCCAGCCGCCCTTTTGCTCCTGGCGGGCATAGGCGGCACGCGAGCCGCGCTTGGTCTGGATCTCTTTCACGCGCGGGGTGAAGGCGACATCGGAGGAGGGGATCATCGGAGCCTCGTCTTAAGAACTGGTGCCCTCCAAGATCGTCTCGAACCTTCCTCGTGATAATCTCCAGAGTCTAGGTGATATTATCCCGAATATCGGGATAATGGGGCATGGATCGGGTCGAGGCCATGGGTCTGTTCGTCGCCGTTGCCGACGCGGGAAGCCTGGTCGCCGCGGCACGACGGCTGCGCCTGCCGGCGCAGTCGGTCAGCCGCAAGCTGCAGGCGCTCGAGGAGCATCTGCGCGCGCGCCTCCTCACGCGGACGACGCGCCGGCTCGCGCTCACCGAGGAGGGGCGCCACTACGTCGAGGCCTGCCGGCGCATTCTCGCCGATGTCGAGGAGGCTGAGCGCGGGGTCGCCGGCCGCCATGACGAGCCGCGTGGCGCGCTCGCCGTCACCGCGCCGGTGGTCTTCGGCCGGCTTCATGTGCTGCCGGCGCTGATGGCCTTCCTCAGTGCCTACCGCAATGTCCAGGCGCGTCTGGTGCTGATAGATCGAGTCGTTGATCTGGTCGAGGAGGGCATCGACGTCGCCATCAGGATCGGGGCGCTGCCGGACTCCTCGCTGGTCGCGCGCCGGGTCGGCAGCCTCCGTCGCGTGATCTGCGCCAGCCCGGGCTATCTCGACGCACACGGGGTGCCGATACGGCCCGGGGATCTCGCCGACCATGACTGCGTCACCTTCGCCGGGATCTCCCCGACCGATCGCTGGAGCTTCCGGGAAGAGGGGCGAGAGCTCTCGGTCCCGGTACGCTCCCGCCTGGTCGTGACCACGGCCGAAGCGGCGGTCGATGCCGCCGTCGCCGGCCTCGGCGTCGTCCGTCTGCTCTCCTACCAAGTGGCGGCGGCCGTCGCCGAGGGTCGCCTCCGCCTGATCTTGCAGCGGTTCGAGCCGCCGGAGGTCCCCGTCCATCTGGTCTCGGTCGAGACGCGGTTCGCGCCGGCCCGGGTCCGCGCCTTCCTCGACTTCGCTGTGCCGCGGCTCAGGGCGCAGCTGCAAGCACTCGGCGAGAGTTGGACTTTGCGCTAGGTTCGACCGAACAGCGAGGGCGCGATGCGTATCTCCGGGCGGATGCTCTTGGAAGGCTTCGCGGCCGCGGTCTTCATCGCCGCCGGCCTCCTCGGCATGGCGCTGGTCGCCCGCGTCGGCTTCATCGGTGTCGGCATCGTCGGCGCGTTGATCTGGTTCGTTTGCGTGAGGATCGAACTGAACAGCGATGGCCCGATCGACATCGTGCGTTCGCCCGATCTCTACGCCCGCCTGGTGCGCGAACGCCAGTCGCGGTCGTCGGCGGAAAAGGCGGCGATGCGCCTTGAGAAGCGGGTGCTCGCCCGCTCGCTGCCGTTCTTCCGCTATCTCGGCATAGGCCTGACGATCATCGGCTTCGGCGTCTTCCTGGTGTTCCGGGTCTAGGAGGCGAGAACGTCGGGTGAGGCATCCGGCAGTTCGATCACCTCGATGCGGCCGTCGCGACCGGCGAGCGCCAGGCGTCCTGCCTTGAGCTTCAGCGCGGCGTCGCCGAAGACCTCTCGGCGCCAGCCGTGGAGCGCCGGAATGTCGGCGTCATCGCTCGATGCCAGGGCGTCGATATCGGATGAAGACGCGATAAGTTTCTGAGCAACTTCAAAATCTTCACAGCGAAGCTTCAGAAGAACCTTCAAGAGATCTACCAGCGGGAGCCGTCCCAGCGGGGCGTCGTTGCGCATGTCATCGTCGAGGGGCGGCGGCGTCCGGTGTCGGCCGCGTTCGACGGCGGCGAGCACGTCGGCGCCGAGCTTGCCCTCGGCGAAGCCCTGGGGGACGAGACGCACGCGGCTGAGCTCGGACAGCGATTTAGGCCCCTGATGCGCGATGTCCATCAGCGCGTCGTCCTTGAGGATGCGCTGGCGCGGCACGTCGCGGCGTTGCGCCTCGATCTCGCGCCAGGCCGCCAGCTCGGCCAGGATGGCCAGTATCTTCGGCTTTGTCGTCTTCGGCTTCAGCCGGCGCCAAGCGGCCTCGGGGTCTGGGCGATAGGTGGCGGGGTCGGTCAGCACCGCCCATTCCTCGGCGAGCCAGGCCCGACGGCCGGTCGTCTCGAGCTTCTTCTCCATCACCTCGTAGATCTTGCGGAGCGGCACCACGTCCGCCAGCGCATAGGTCAGCTGACGGTCGGTCAGCGGCCGGTGGCTCCAGTCGGAGAAGCGCGAGGACTTGTCCAGCCGCTGGCCAGTCAGCTTGGCGACCAGGGTCTCGTAGCTGACGGAGTCGCCGAAGCCGCAGACCATTCCGGCGACCTGGGTGTCGAACAGCGGGGCAGGGACCTGGTCGGTCTTGTGGACGAAGATCTCGATGTCCTGGCGGGCGGCGTGGAAGACCTTCAGCACCTTCGGATCGGCCATCAGCTCGTAGAGCGGGTCCAGGGACAGCCCCTCGGCCATCGGATCGATGGCCACCGCCTCGTCGTGGGAGGCGACCTGGACCAGGCACAGGATCGGATAGTAGGTGCGCTCGCGCAGGAACTCTGTGTCGATGGCGATGTACGGGTGGGCCGCAAGGCGCCGGCAAAGCTGGGCGAGGGAGTCGGTGGTGGTAACGGGCTGCATGCCCGCACTATAGGCCAAGGGCGCCGCCGGGCGAGAGCGACCGGCGCCACCCGATAGCGAAATCCCCGACGCCAGGTTCTCAGAGCGTCCCGACGCCCCGAATACGCCGGTCGACCTCGACCGGATCTGCCTCAATCCCCGGAAAAAGCGGGTGTTCTCGTAATATCCCAACGATTTCTTGCCAAGATTGCGCAATCGTCTTACTTTGCCACGGGATGATTCGCCTTTCGGGGGGGGGAGCCAATGCGCAGGTTCGTGCCGTTAATGGCCGTAACGCTGCTAGGCGGATGCGGGGCCATTCCTCCAGCCATCGGACTTGCCAGCTACGCCCTCGACGGGGTGTCGTTGCTGGCCAGCGGACGGACTGTCTCCGATCACGCGCTCTCCTACGCCGCTCGCCAGGACTGCAAGGTCTTCCGCGCCGCCCAGAACCTCGAGGTCTGCACCGATTGGGGAACCCAGCCGCAGGTCGCGGCCGCCCGACCGGTCCGGACCGGTCATGACCGCGACAGCGGCCTCAGCCCGAGCGAGCAGTGGATCGGCGTGGCCTCGATCAAGCCGATCCCGACGATCGTTGCCGACCGCGACGTACCCATGGTGCTGCCGACTGAGCTGGCCGACATTGCGCAGGCACTGCCGGGCGTCGCCAAGGTCGAGCCGCCGCTGCTGATGAACGCCGCGCTCGCCATGCCGACGAAGCCCGCCGTTGCCCCGCAGGCGATCACGCCGCTGGCGCCGGCCAAGCTGGCGATGACGGCGCTGTTGGCGCCGCCGGTCCCCGCCAAGGCGCCGACTGCGGCGGCGGACGTTCGCGCAGATGACATGAAGGCCAACCGCGATGCGGTTCGCGCCGCTTCGGAAGGCCGCTACCTGATGGTTCTCGGCAGCTTCAAGGGACCGGAGATGGCCGGGCGCCTGGCGAAGCTGCATGCCGGTCTCGGCGCCAAGGTGGTGAAGGTCGACGTGCAGGGCGAGAGCTATTACCGGGTCGTCGTCGAGCCGGATCGGGGCGCGCGCCTGCAGCAGCAGCAGCTGAAGGGGGCCGACCAGCCCTGGCTGATGCAGACCGCCAGCATCGCCGGCACGCTGCGCTAGATTTCCGGGACGCGGGCTAGTTGACCAGCCGCAGGGCGCGGACGCCGCGCGAGCGCTTCTTTTCGTACATGGTGTGATCGGCACGGGCGAGCACGTCCTCGGCGAGGTCGCCGGGGGCGAACGGGGCGATGCCGACCGAGCCACGGATCTTGAGCTGGCGCCGCCCCCAGCGGGCGACCAGCCGGTTGAGCTGGCGATCGAGCTCCGCACCGCGGGCGCAGCCGTTCTCCGATCCGGTTCCCGGCATCAGCACGGCAAATTCATCGCCGCCGAGACGGGCCACGGTGTCGCCAGGGCGTACATGGCCGTCGAGCCAGCCCGCGACCGTCTGCAGGACGAAGTCGCCGGCGGCGTGGCCGTTGGTGTCATTGATGGCCTTGAAGCCGTCCAGGTCGATGAGCAGCACGATGCCGCCCTTCCTGGTGCGCGTCGCATCGGCGAGCGCGCGCTCGAGTTCGTTGCGGAAACCGCGGCGATTGCGGACCTGGGTCAACTCGTCGGTGACCGAAAGACTCTCGAGATGGACGATGCGCTGGCGTTGGGCCTCCATGCGCAGTTCGGCCTCCGCGACCGCAGCCAGCGCGAGGTCGAGGACGCGCGGGTCGATCTGGGCGATCGCGAGGCCGCTCGCTTCGGCCATCATGGCGAAGCGCTCGGCGAGGAGGGTACGCCCCGGCTCGGCACGTTCCGGAGCGGAGAGGGCGGGGAGGAGAGGGGGACGCATGCGGGTCATGGCTGGCGCTGTAGAAGCAGGGCGCGTGCCAGCCGGGAATTCGCCGTAAAGCCTTGATCCGCCGATGCCCCCCTGTGTCGTCGGCGAGACAGGTCGGCAGAATTTTCCCTAGTGCCGGGGCATCGTCTGCCACTGTCGGAGTCCCCATGTCATATTTGCATGATTGTGATCGGAGGGTGTCTGATGTCAGAGGCGTGGGTCCGGAGGCGGCAGAGCGCATATGGCGCCCTGGCGGGGATTGCCCTGCTTTCGACCGCGGCTGCGGCTGTCGAGGTTTCGCCCCATCGCGTCATCTACGATCTCTCCCTAGCTTCGGCGAAGTCCTCGAGCGGCGTCGTCGACGCCAAGGGCTCGATGCTGGTCGAGTGGGCCGACGCCTGCGATGGCTGGACCATCGACCAGCGCTACCGCCTCACGGTGACCAACGACGAATCCGAGGAATCCCTGGTCGTCGTCACCTTCTCGACCTGGGAGAGCAAGGACGGGCTGTCCTACCGCTTCTTCATCCGCAAGCTGAGGGACGGCGACGTCGCTGAGGAAGCGCGTGGCCGCGCCCGGCTCTCGGCGCCGGGCGAAGCGGGGGAGGCGGTCTTCACCCAGCCGGAGACCACCACCATCGCGCTGCCGCGCGGCACCATGTTCCCGACCGACCACACCCTCCTCCTGATCCGCGCCGCGGAGGGCAGCGAGCGCTTCCTAACCCGCCAGGTGTTCGACGGCGGCGAGGTCGAAGGGCCGAGCGAGGTGACCGCGGCGATTGGCCAGCCGTCGCCGCCGCCGGCCGATGCGAATCCGCTCCTCGCCCGCCGCGGCTGGCCGCTGCGTCTCGCCTTCTACAAGCCCGACGCGCCCGGCTCCGAGCCCGATTACGAGGTCGGCATGAAGCTTCTCGACAACGGCGTCGCCGAGGGGATGACCCTCGACTACGGCGACATGGTGGTCCGCGCCAAGCTGCGCGAGGTCGAGGCGATCAAGCCGACCTGCTGATGGCTCATAGGGCCGATTGTCAGCTCTCGAAACCCCGCCCCTTGACCACCGCGTCCTTACCGAGCTTTTCCCGCACCCTGTCCATGGCGCGCTCGGCCTTGGCGCGCTTGGCGATGCCTGGATCGAGGAGGTCGGCGGCGTCGTCGCCGCTGAACGGCTTCAGGTGGTCGGCACCGATGCCGATCAGGCGGAACCTGGTGCCGTCGGCCTCGCGCTCGAGCAGCGGCAGGGCGGCGCGGTAGAGCTGGTCGGCGAGCTGGGTCGGCGTCTCCAGCGCGCGATGTCGGGTCAGGATCTTGAAGCCCGAGGTCTTGAGCTTGAGGGCGACACCGCCGCCGGCGAGGCCGGCGCGCTTGAGGCGCCGTGACAGCCTCTCCGTCAGTTGCCACAGCTCCTTCGCCAGCTGATCGCGGTCGCTCAGATCCTCGTTGAAGGTGGTCTCGGCCGAGATCCCGACCGCATCGCGCTCGGGCTCGACGGTGCGGTCGTCGTCTCCGCGCGAGAGCCGGGAGAGCCTGCGGCCCATGCTGCCGTAGCGCCGTATCAGCTCGTCTTCCGGCAATTCCTGCAGCTGGCCGATCATGGTGATGCCGTCCCTGGCCAGGCGCTCGCGGGTGACGTTGCCGACACCGAAGATCAGGCCGACCGGCTGGGCCGCGAGGAAGCCTTTGGCCTCCGCCCCGCCGATGATGGCGAAGCCGCGCGGCTTGTCGCGGTCGGAGGCGATCTTGGCCAGAAACTTGTTGACGCTGAGCCCGACCGAAACCGTGACGCGGATCTCGCGCTCGATCTTGAGGGCGAGCTGGGCCAGCGTGCGTGCCGGCGCGCCGCCATGCAGGCGCTCGGTGCCGGAGAGGTCGAGGAAGGCCTCGTCGATCGACACCGCCTCGACCAGCGGCGTCGTCTCCAGCATGAGGTCGCGGACCTCGCGGCCGACGCGCACGTATTTCTCCATGTCCGGGCGGATGACCACCGCCTCGGGGCAGGCCTTCAGCGCCTTGAACATCGGCATGGCCGAGCGCACACCGTAGATGCGGGCGACGTAGCAGGCGGCCGAGACGACGCCGCGATGGCCCCCGCCGATGATCACCGGCTTGTCGGCGAGCTCCGGGCGGTCGCGCTTCTCGACGCTGGCATAGAAGGCGTCGCAGTCGATATGGGCCATGAACAGGCGGTCGAGCTCCTCGTGCTGGATCAGCCGGGGCGAGCCGCAGGCGGCGCAGCGGTTGCGGCCGCTGACCCCGGCCGGGAGCGCCAGACAGTCGCGGCAGAGACGGCTCACCTGGGAAGGCTCAAGGCCGTCGCCGGCGGCCACAGCCAGGCGGCGCCGCGCACGCCGCTGGCGTCGCCATGCTTCGGAGGCACGATGCGGACGACGATCTTGTCGGAGAAGACGTGCGGCGCCAGCAGCTCGGGAAGGCGGCGGTAGAGGCTCCGGATGTTGGAAAGGCCGCCGCCGAGAACGATCACCTGCGGGTCGAGGATGTTGACGACGACGGCAAGGGCACGGGCCAGCCGCTCGGCGTGGCGCTCCAGGGTGGCGACAGGCGCCTCGTCGCCGGCCTCGGCCCGATCGGCGATCTCGGCGGCGGTCCGCGCCTCGCCGGTCCGCTCCTGGTGGTCGCGGGCCAGCGACGGGCCGGAGAGGAAGGCCTCGACGCATCCCAACCGCCCGCAATAGCAGCGCGGCCCCGGACGCTCGTCGTCCCGTGGGCGCGGCAGCGGGTTGTGTCCCCATTCGCCGGCGATGGCGCTGGCGCCGACCACCGGGCGACCGCCGACCACCAGCCCGCCGCCGACGCCGGTGCCGAGGATGACCCCGAAGACCGGGTCGGCGCCGGCGGCGGCGCCGTCGGTCGCCTCGGAAACGGCGAAGCAGTTGGCATCGTTGTCGATCCGGACCAGCCGCTCCAGACGCCGCTCCAGGTCCTCGCGGAAGGGGTGGCCGATGAGCCAGGTCGAGTTGGCGTTCTTGACCAGCCCGGTCGCCGGCGAAACGGCCCCGGGGATCCCGATGCCGACCGTCGCCTCCCGGCCGATCCGGCGCTCGAGATCGAGGGCGAGGTCGACGACCGCCGCGAGCGTCGCCTGGTAGGAGCCGGAGGGGCTGGCGAGGCGCCGTCTGGCCAGCACCGCACCGTCGGCGCCAAGCGCGATCCCTTCGATCTTGGTACCGCCGAGATCGATGCCGATCCGGGCCTCCGGGGCCGAGCGTTGATTCCGAGACAATGCTTCCCTTTCCTCCTGCCTTGGGTAAACTGTTGTCAGGACGTGACTTCCCGCACCGGACGTCCGATAAGGTCCGTCAACCATGCCAAAAACCGTGATGATCGTCGAAGACAACGAGCTCAACATGAAGCTCTTCAACGATCTCCTGGAAGCCAACGGCTACAATATCATCCAGACGCGCGATGGGCTCGAGGCTCTCAAGCTCGCCCGCCTGCACAAGCCCGATCTGATCCTGATGGACATCCAGCTGCCCGAGGTTTCGGGGCTCGAGGTGACCAAGTGGATCAAGGAAGACGATAACCTCAAATCCATCCCCATCATCGCCGTCACCGCATTTGCGATGAAGGGCGACGAGGAGAAGATCCGCGAGGGCGGATGCGAGGCCTATATCGCCAAGCCGATCTCCGTCGCGACCTTCCTGCAGACGGTCCAGCGCTTTCTTCAGTGACCGCCGATGCCGGGCCGCATCCTGGTCGTCGATGACATCCCGGCCAATGTCCGGCTGCTCGAGGCGAAGCTAAGCAGCGAGTACTTCGACGTCATCACCGCGTCCGGCGGGCCGCAGGCGATCGAGATCGCCCGCGCCGAGTCCCCCGACATCGTGCTGCTCGACGTGATGATGCCGGGGATGGACGGCTTCGAAGTGTGCAAGCGGCTCAAGGCCGATCCGCTGACCACCCATATCCCGGTGGTGATGGTGACCGCACTCTCCGATGTTTCCGATCGGGTGCGCGGCCTCGAGGCCGGGGCCGACGACTTCCTCACCAAGCCGGTTCGCGACGTGGCGCTGTTCGCGCGCGTGCGCTCGCTGATCCGCCTCAAGATGATGATGGACGAGTGGCGGCTTCGCCAGCAGACCTCGTCCGAGTTCGGCATCGTGCCGCCGACGGCGACGCCCGAAGGCGAGAGCTATCACCAAGCCCGAATCCTGATCTGCGAGGCGAGCGTGATCGAGACCGCCAACCTGCAGGAGGTGCTCGCCCGCGACGGCCATGCGCTCCAGGTCGCGGTCACCATCGCCGAGAGCCAGCGCCTGGCGGCGGCGGGCGAGTTCGACCTGGTGATCGTCGACCTGGCACTCGGCGACGACGAGGCGCTCAGGCTCTGCTCGCATCTTCGCGCCCAGGAGAAGACGCGGCAGACCCCGATCCTGCTGATCGCCGAAGAGGACCAGACGGCGAAGCTCGCCAAGAGCCTGGATCTCGGCGTCAACGACTACCTGATGCAGCCGGTCGACCGGAACGAGCTTCTGGCCCGCGTGCGCACCCAGATCCGCCGCCGGCGCTTCCAGGACCGCCTCAGGGCCTCCTACCAGCAGAGCCTGTCGATGGCGCTGACCGACCAGCTGACCGGCCTCTACAATCGCAACTACCTGATGACCCACCTCTCGGGCCTGATGCAGCGGACGCTGGCCAGCGGCAAGGCGCTGGCGCTGGCCATGATCGACGTCGACACCTTCAAGCAGGTCAACGACACCCACGGCCATGCCGCCGGCGACGAGGTCCTGGCCGAGCTCGCCCAGCGCATGACCCACTACACGCGGAACTTCGACACGGTGGCGCGCTTCGGCGGCGAGGAATTCGTGGTGGTGATGCCGGACATCACGCCCGAGCTGGCGATGCTGGTGGCCGAACGGCTGAGGATGCGTATCGCCGAGACTCAGTTTCGACTCAAGGACGGGATCGCGTTGCCGATCACCATCTCGGTCGGCGTCGCCGTGTCGCGCCATCAGGCCGACCGCTCCGAGGATCTCTTGAGCCGGGCGGACCGCGCGCTCTATGCCGCGAAGCGCCAGGGGCGCAACCGCGTCGTGCTCGCGAATGACGACGCCGGAACGGTCGCTCCGGCGGCGGATCTGGTCAGTCTGAGGGAACGGGCCGAGAAGCCGGGAGCCAGGTCCGAGCTTATTTGATCTTGGCTTCGCGGAAGACGACGTGCTTCCGCGCCACCGGATCGTACTTCTTCATTTCCATCTTCTCGGTGGTCTTCCGCGGGTTCTTGCTGGTCACGTAGTAGAACCCGGTGTCCGCGGTCGACTGCAGCTTGATGGTGATGGTGCTCGGCTTGGCCATGGCTTGATCACTTCCGTCTCGGAACGAGCCCGGAAAATAGAGGCCACCGCCGCTGTGTCAAGCCTGCACGTCGACAGCGTGCCCGCTCAAGGACTTGGCACTCAGCGAACTGCTGAGCGACTGAAGCTCCTTCTCGCCGTCCCTCAGGTTCTTCTCGGCTTCCTTCACATCCTGGGGGGTGGCCCCGCGGATCTGGGCGGCGACCAGCGCGATCCTCAACTTGGAGATGACCTTCTTGAGCTCCTTGACCAGCTCCCGGGCGCTGTCGCGTGCCTGAGCGGCCTCGGCGGGCACGGCTTCTGCCACCGGCGCGGCGGTCGCGTCTGAATCCGGCGGCCGGGGGCCATGAGCGGCGGGCCCGCCGACGACACCCGCATCCTTGAGCGCCCGGGCCAGATCCTTGACCAGGGCCCGCATGTCGTGGATCGCCGACCGGGCGAATTCGAGGTCGCCGGTCGCCGACGCCGTGCCGACGGCGAGCTGGACCGCCATCATCTTGTTGCGGAGGTAGGCAACCTTGGCGGCCGCGGCCTTCTTCGGCGCGTCCTTGAGATCGGCCTGGACGGCGCTGAGCCGATCGAGGGCTTCAGACTGGCCCGAGGTGAGCGGCGGGCGCTGCTTCAGCCGGTCGAACGCTCCGGTCAGGGCGGTCGCGCGGGCAACGTCGGATGGCGTAAGCGAGGTGGGCCCGCTGGTGGTGACCATTCTGGTCCCCCTTTCAGATCCGATGCGGGCCAGTTCAGCCCGAGCAATGCAAAGGGTACGGCGTTACCCGACGTCCTGCAATAAGGTTAACGACGGGTTAACGGCAGCGCGGCATCACCGCCTCGTGTGTCAGGGCGTCAGGGCGACCTGGGCCTGACGAGCGGCGATCGCGAAAAGACCAGATTCCTCAAGCATCTGCTTGGCGACCTTAAACTCAAAATCGGTCTCGGCGGAGCGGGCGGCGCAGGCCTTGCGCGCGGCTTCGGCCCCGGCGCTTTCGCCTTGCCGGACGAACTGGCTGCGCTGGGCGTAGGCGGCCCCGAGCTCCGGCGCGTTCCGGCGGAGATCGGCGATGAACGGCGCCGGATCGCCGGAGTAGTTGCTGGTGCACACGCTCGGCAGCACGCCGATGCGGTTCCAGGGATGGCCGGTGGGAGAGAACATGCGGGCCCAGGTGATGGTCATCTCGCCATCGTTGGGCAGGCGCATGACCGTCTGGACGCTGCCCTTGCCGTAGGAGGTCGAGCCGATGACGACCGCGCGGTGGTTGTCCTGGAGCGCCGCTGCCACGATCTCGGCCGCCGAGGCCGAGCCGCCGTTGATCAGGACGATCATCGGCAGGCCGCGGGTGATGTCGCCGCTGGTCGCGCGGTAGCTCTGCTTGGCACGCGGGTGGCGTCCCTCGGTCGCCAGGATTTGGCCGTCGTCGAGGAAGAGGTCGGCGACGTAGACCGCCTGGTCCAGGAGGCCGCCGGGGTTGCCGCGAAGGTCGAGGATCAGGCCCTTGAGGCCGGGGCCGTGATCGGCGATGGCGCCGGTGACCGCATTCTCGACCTGCTTGGCGGTGCGCTGGTTGAAGCCGGTGACCCGGACCGCGGCGGCACCGCCTTCATGCTTCACCGTCACCGTCGCCGGCACGATCCGCGACCGCTTGAGGGATACATCGAGGCGCTTGCCCTCCCGCTCGATCGTCAGATTCAGGGTCGAGTCGATCGGACCACGGAGCTTGTCGAGGACGTCGGTCGAGGAGAGACCGGCCAGCGGCTTGCCCCCGGCCATGACGATCTTGTCGCCGTCCTTGAGGCCGGCGCGGGCGGCCGGCGTCTCCGGCATGACCGAGGAGATGGCGACCCCGGCTTCGGTGATCGCCAGAGTGACGCCGATGCCGCCGAAGCCCTCGCGGGACGCCCGCGACTGCCGGGCGGCGTCGGCGGAGGAGTAGCGCGAGAAGGCGTCGAGATCCGACAGCTCGGCCTCGAAGACCGCCTTGTACAAGGCCTCGTTCGAGGCATCCTTGAGGGGCGAGTAGTGCAGCCGGCTCTCGGCCAGGACGTCGACGGTCAGGCGGGCCCAGCGAAAGGGATCGTCACCTCCCGGCAACTGGAAGCTCCGGGCCTCGGACTTGTTCACGGTCAGGGTGAGCTGGCGGTCATCGGCGGTGAAGGCGAAGCTGGGATCCAGCGTCTTCAGCCCCGAAAGGCCCTGCAACGTCAGGGTCCTGAGGTCGAGGCGGTTGATGTAGTAGTCCGATAGCCCGTCGTAGCCGACACCGAACACATCGCGTGCGCGATCGAGGCTGGCAGAGGCCGGCAATTGATCGGAGGACGAGGAAGAGGAGGCGCAGCCGGCTGACAGGAGAAGGGCAAGAACGGTTCCCGCGCGGCCGGCACGATGCAGACGGGGCAGTGAGAAGCGTGTCATCCGAGGGGCATCCGAGTTGTCGCGGCCATCGGGGATATGCATCGACTGTGCCGGTTTGCGTTGCGGAAATCCAGGGTCGCCGTGAAACAAGCAGAAAAAAATGTGATTTCCGGTGAGTTTGGGAGACTCCGTCGGATAGGGTTCGGCGCACGGCGAACCTCCCGAGCGTCACGGAGATGAGAGGCTGAGTCGCAAGCACGGTATTGAGGGATGTGGCTGCCCGATATCCGGATCTGACGCCGGGACCCCGAGACCGGCGGCTTCTTCTGTCGACTGCGCCTATCGCTTTTCCGAACGGCGGGTGGTGGGCGAGCGTCTCTTTCTGCCGCTGGCGCCATCACGCAACGACGACGGCGGCATCCTCGGCATCACCGACGCCCGCGGCCATGAGATCGACGAGGAGGTCTTGCGCGAGGTCTCGGGCGACCCTTGCGTCATCCGCGCCGGCGACTGCCTCGCTTACGATGCGACGCCGCCGGAGGCCGCCCCTCCGGCCGCCGTGCCGCCGGCCGGCGCTCTCCCAACAGGCTGAAGACGAGGCCGCCCTTGACCGGGTCGGCATCGGCGAGACGGACCTGGACCGGCTGGCCCAGCTGGAAGACCACCCGTGTCTTCCGGCCGATCAGCCGGTGGTGCGGGGCATCGTACTCGTAGTAGTCGGAGCCCAGGGTCGAGACCGGCACCAGCCCGTCGGCGCCGGTGTCGTCGAGCGAGATGAACAGGCCGAAGCGCGAGACGCCGCTGATCCGGCCGGAGAACTCGCCGCCGACCTGGCTCGACAGGAACAGCGCGGTATAGCGGTCGACCGCGTCGCGCTCGGCCACCTGGGCGCGACGCTCCGTCATCGAGATGTGCTCGCCGATCTGTCGCATCCGCGCCGCCTCGGCGTCGGTCAGCCCGTCCTCGCCGAGCCCGAGCCCCTTGATCAGGCCACGATGCACCAGCACGTCGGAGTAGCGGCGGATGGGCGAGGTAAAATGCGCATAGCGCCGGAGCGCCAGGCCGAAATGGCCGAGATTGTCGGGGCTGTACATGGCCTGGGCCTGGGAGCGCAGCACCAGGTCGTTGACCATCTGCTTGTAGGGCGTATCGGCGGCGCGGGAGAGCAGCCGGGTGAAGTGCTTGGGCTGCAGCACCTGGCCCTTCGGCAGCGAGAGATCGATCGACTCCAGGAACACCCGCAGGCCCTCGAGCTTCTCGTAGGTCGGCCGGTCGTGCACCCGATACATGCAGGGAAGGCCCCTGGCCTCCAGCGTCTCCGCCGCCGCGACGTTGGCGCAGATCATGAACTCCTCGATCAGCTTGTGGCTGTCGAAGCGAAGGCGCGAGCGGATCGCCAGCACGTCGCCGTCGGGGCCGAGGAAGACCCGGCGTTCGGGAAGATCCAGGTCGAGCGTCCCGCGCTTCTCGCGGGCCCGCAGAAGGGCACGAAAGGCGCCGTAGAGCGGTTCGATCACCCGCTCCATCAGCGGGAAGGCGGTCTCGTCCGGCTTGCCGTCGCGGGCATTCTGGACCTGGTCGTAGGTGAGCCTCGCCGCCGAGCGCATGAGGGCTCGCCCGAAGCGGTGGGAGAGGAGGCGCCCTTCCTTGTCGAGGGTCATGAAGGCGACCATCACCGGCCGCGGCACCTTCGGCTTCAGCGAGCAGAGCTCGTTGGAGAGCGCCTCCGGCAGCATCGGCACGACGCGGTCGGGCAGGTAGACCGAGTTGCCGCGCTGGAAGGCAGCGCGGTCGAGCGGGCTTCCCGGCGTCACGTAGTGGGCGACGTCGGCGATGGCGACGACGATCTTCCAGCCCTCGCCGTCGGGCTCCGCATAGACCGCGTCGTCGAAGTCGCGGGCATCGTCGCCGTCGATGGTGACCAAAGGCAGCTCGCGCAGGTCCTCGCGGTCGCCGGGCGCGGTCACCGGCTTGGCCGTCTCGGCCTGGACGACCGCGTCCTCGGGGAAGGCGACGGGAATGTCGTGAGCGGCGACGGCGAGCGCGCCGATGGCGCGCGGATCGTCGGAGGAGCCCAGGCGCTCGACGATGCGGGCTTCCGGCAGGCCGTTTCGAGCCGTCGGCAGCACCTCGGCCGAGACCAGCTCGCCGTGCTCGGCGCCGCCGGCATCGACCCGCGAGACCCTGAACTCGCTACGGCTGCGCTTGTCGGCGGGAACCAGCCGTCCGCCATCCGGGCCGAGCCGGTAGGTGCCGACCACCCGGTCGGAGGTGGTCGGGATGCGGCGGAGCACCGTCGCTTCGTAGAGGCGGGCCGATCGCTTGGAGAGGCGGGCGAGCAGGCGGGTTCCCGGCGGCAGCGCCGGCGAGCCCCGTTTCTCCTGGACGATGATCCGGGGCGGCTCGCCGTCTCCCTCCCAGACCAGCGGCCGGGCTAGGGTCTCACCGTCCTCGTCGGTCCCGGTGATGACGATCGGCGACACTTCGGCGAGGCGCCCGGGCGGCGGGGCGGACTTGCGGATGCGCCCGACCGTGCCTTCGGCCGACAGCTCCTTCAGCAGCGCCTTGAGCGGCACGCGGTCGTCACCGGTGATCTGGAATGCGCGTGCGATCTCGCGCTTGCCGACCGGGGTCGGGCTCTCGGCGATGAAGGTCCGAAGCTGGTCCTTGGTCGGAAGCGGCGGTTTCTTGCGCGCCATTATTCAGACTCCGCTTCGGCCGGTGACTGTCGCAACCAGACGGTCGAATATTCCCGGTGCTGATACGACGTAGTCGACTCCGTCGGCGGGCGCATCTTCATGGCTTGGCCCGAATGCGGCCAAGCGAGCTCCGGCTTCGGTCGCGATGAGTCCCGCGGCAGCAGCGTCCCACAGATGTATGCGATCGACGAAGCCGGTCAAGCGACCGTCGGCAACCCAGCAGATGTCCAGCGCAGGAGCGGCAAGACGACGGATGTCGCCGAACGCAGACAAGAGCGGCTTCAGCCTGTCGACCAGCGCGTCGACATTTGTCCTCACATGAGGGAACCCCGTGGCAATCAACGCGCGTCGGATGTCGGTGAGTGACGATGCCTTGATGGTCTGACCATCGCGGTGTGCGCCGTTGCCGCGAATTGCCCAGAAGGTCTGGCCATGAAACGGCGCATGGACAACGCCGAGCACTACTTCGCCCTCAAGCGAGAGAGCGGCTGACACAGCCACGTGATCTTGTCCGTGAACGAAGTTCGCGGTCCCGTCGAGAGGGTCGACGATCCAGCAAGGCGCCGTCCCCACCTTGATGCCTCCATGCGACTCTTCCGATAGCATCGCGTGATCGGGATACGTGGAGGCGATGCGTTGCCGGAAATGTAGGGCGACCGCGACATCCGCGTTGGTGACAAGCTCAAAACCCGGTTTACCGTCGACGACAACGTCACCCTTGTTACGCGCCTCGCGAAGGATCGCTCCCGCTTCGCGGCAGACGGCCAGCGCGAACTCGAGATATCGGCTTTCACGGGGCATCGCTGGTGGATTGATCGGTGGAAGCCGTCATTCGGCGATGCCCGCCGCCGACGCGGTCAGGATGAGCTTGCGGACGGCATGCAGGTCGCTGACAACGCCCGTGCACAGGGACTGGATCGCTGGCGTTGGGCTAAGAAGATCAGGGACCATTAGAGTCATCATTCCGGCAGCTGACGCGGAGCGAACCCCGTTGTAGGAATCTTCCAGAGCTAGGCATAGAGCGGGGGCCACACCGAGGCGTTTCGCAGCCGTCAGGAGCGGGTCGGGCGAGGGTTTGCTGGCGACATAGTCTCCGTGTCCGATGACCGCATGGAAACGGTCGGCCAAGCCATGGGCAGAGAGATGGCTCTGCACAGTCGAGTGGGCCGACGAAGTCGCAATGCAGCGAGGCATCTCGAGCTGGTCAAGAAAGTCGAGCAGTTCGACGACGCCGGATTTCAACCGGAGTTGCGTGGCGGCCAGCAGCTCGAAATGACCGATCATCTGTTCGAAATATTGGTCTATGGGGAAGTCTGATCCCATTTGTTCCAGAAGCATTACTCGGCTCCGGACCCACGGCACTCCTATGGTGCGTTGAACAACCGCTGTCGGCAGGTTGTGACCTCCAACGGTCGCCGCCGCTAGAAACGCCTCCTGATAGAGCGTCTCCGTATCGAAAATCAGCCCGTCCATGTCGAAGATCACGGCGACTGGCATATGCGGAAGCGTCATTGTCCATGTGTAGTCGCCACCCAGCGGCACCGCAACGTCGGCGGACTGCTCGACCGCTCTCAGTTGTCGCGCGGGTTACGCACATGGCCGAGACCGGACGCTCAGTCGGCAGCGGCCTTCTTGCGACCGCCCGACGTTTTCGCCGTAGGCTTCTTGGCCGCGGGTTTCGCGGCCTTGGGTGCCGCAGCCGGTTTCTCGGACGGCTTGGCCGCCGCCTTGGCGGCGCGGCCCTTCTTCGGGGGCGGACCCTTGGCGGCCTTTTCGGCGATCAGCTTGATCGCTTCGTCGAGGGTGACGGCCGACGGCTCCGTGCCGCGCCTCAAGGTGGCGCGGACGCTGCCGTGCTGGACGTAGGGACCGAAGCGGCCCTTCCTCAGCGTGATCGGCTTGCCGTCGTCGGGATGCTTGCCGACTTCGACCGCGGGAGATCCCGCGCCTTCGGCCGCCAGCAGGTCGACCGCGCGGTTGATGCCGACGGTGAGCACGTCCTCGTCCTTGGGCAGCGACTTGAAGCGCGCGCCGACCTTCAGATAGGGACCGAAGCGGCCGATGCCGGCGGTGATCATCTCGCCCGACTCCGGGTGCTTGCCGAGCTCGCGCGGCAGCGCCAGCAGCGCGATCCCCCGCTCGAGCGTGACGTCCGCCGGCGCCAGGCCGCGCGGCAGCGACACCCGCTTCGGCTTGACCTTGCCCTCGGCCTCGCCGAGCTGGACATACTGACCGTAGGGCCCGCGCTTCAGCGTCACCGCCTTGCCGGTTTCGGGATCCTTGCCGAGCTCGCGCTCGCCGCCCTCGGCCGACGCGCCGTCCTCGGAGCCGCCTTCGACCACCAGGCGTCGGGTGTACTTGCACTCCGGGTAGTTCGAGCAGCCTAAGAAGGCGCCGAACTTGCCGAGCTTGAGGCCGAGGCGGCCTTGAGTGCAGGACGGGCAGGCGCGGGGATCGCCCTGGCCCGGGACCTCGGGGAAGAAATGCTGGCCGAGATCCAGGTCCAGGGTCTCGATCACCTGCTTGATGCCGAGGTCCTTGGTGCCGCCGATGGCGGTGGAGAAGTCACGCCAGAAGTCGCGCAGCACCTGCTTCCAGTCGAGGTCGCCCTCGGCCACCTCGTCCAGCTTACCTTCGAGGTCGGCGGTGAAGCCGTATTCGACGTAGCGCTGGAAGAAGTTGGAGAGGAAGGCGGTGACCACGCGCCCGGTGTCTTCCGGGATGAAGCGCTTGCGCTCGAGGCGCACATAGTCGCGGTCCTGGAGAACCTGCAGGATCGAGGCGTAGGTCGAGGGCCGGCCGATGCCCAGCTCCTCCAGTCGCTTCACCAGGCTCGCCTCGCTGAATCGGGGCGGAGGCTGGGTGAAGTGCTGCTCGGGCTTGACCTCGCCCTGGGTCAGGGCCTGGCCGTTGGTCAGCGGCGGCAGGCGGCGGTTGCCGTCGTCGTCGGCATCGTCGTCCTTGCCTTCCTGGTAGAGCTTGAGGAAGCCATCGAACAGCATGATCGAGCCGGTGGCGCGAAGCACGGTCTTGCCGGCGGCGTCGGCGACGTCGACGCCGGTCTGGTCGAGCTGGGCCGCCTCCATCTGGCAGGCGACGGCGCGCTTCCAGATCAGGTCGTAGAGCTTCCGCTGATCGTCCTCGAGGTATTGAGACACCTCGGCGGGAAGCCGGCCGAGATCGGTCGGGCGGATCGCCTCGTGTGCTTCCTGGGCGTTCTTCGCCTGGTTCTTGAAGGTGCGCGGCTCCTTCGGCAGGTAGCGGTCGCCGAATTCGCGCAGGATCACCTTGCGCGTGCCGGCCAGCGCCTCCTGGCCGAGGTTGACGCTGTCCGTCCGCATATAAGAAATGAGTCCGACGGTCTCGCCGCCGAGCGACACGCCTTCATAGAGCTGCTGGGCCAGCCGCATGGTGCGGGACGCGCCGAAGCCCAGCTTGCGGGACGCCTCCTGCTGCAGGGTCGAGGTGGTGAAGGGTGGCGGCGGGAAGCGCCGGACGGTCTTCCGCTCGACATCCGAGACCGCGAAGCGGCCGGCCTTGATGGCTTTCACCGCAAGCTCGGCCGAGGCCTGGTCCTTGAGGCCCATCTTGCCGAGCTTCTCTCCATTGAGATGGGAGAGCTCGGCTAAGAACTTGCCGCCGGTCTCGGTTGCGAACTCGACCGCGACCGACCAGTACTCCTCCGCCTTGAAGGCCTCGATCTCGGCTTCCCGTTCGCAGACCAGCCGGAGCGCCACCGACTGCACGCGTCCTGCCGACTTGGCGCCGGGCAGCTTCCGCCAAAGGACGGGGGAGAGGGTAAAGCCCACGAGGTAATCCAGCGCGCGGCGGGCGAGATAGGCCTCGACCAGCTCGCGGTTGATCGCCCGCGGATTGGCGATGGCGTCGAGGACGGCGGACTTGGTGATCTCGTGGAAGACCACCCGCTTGACCTCGATGCCGCCCAGCTTGTTCCGGTCCTTCAGGATCTCGGCCAGATGCCAGGAGATCGCCTCGCCCTCGCGGTCGGGGTCGGTCGCGAGGAACAGGCGCTTCGCCCCCTTGAGCTCGCCCGTGATCGCCGAGATCGCCTTCTCCGCCCGGCCCTCGACCTCCCAGGTCATAGAGAAGTCCTGCTCGGGGTCGACGGCGCCGTTCTTCGGCACCAGATCGCGGACATGGCCGTAGCTCGCCACGACCCTGTAGCCGTCGCCGAGGTACTTGTTGATGGTCTTCGCCTTGGCCGGCGACTCGACGACGACGACATCCATTCGATTTACGTCCTGCCTCAGTCTCGCTCTACAAGGTGCTGGAATATCTAAGAGAAACCTGGTTTCCCGAATGCCTGTCGAGGCGGCCGGCCAGCTCCGCCTCGAGGAGGACGGCGAGGACGACGGGGGCTGACATGTGGCATTGGCGGATCAGTTCGTCAACCGCGACCGGGCTTGGGCCCAGGAGTCCGAGGACCGCCTGACGCGCCCGATCGACCTCGCCGTCATCGGCTTTGACCGGGTCCGGGAGCGGTGAAACGGGACCCGGCTCGCCGAACTGGGAGAGCCGTCCGAGGCCTTCTAATATGTGTCCCGCGGTTTCGACCAGGGTGGCGCCGTCGCGGATCAGGCCGTTGCAGCCGCGCGCCCTCGGGTCGAGCGGCGAGCCCGGAACCGCGAAGACCTCGCGCCCCTGATCGAGCGCGAAGCGGGCGGTGATGAGGGAACCGGAGCGCTCGGCCGCCTCGACCACCACGGTGCCGAGGGAGAGGCCGGAGATGATCCGGTTCCGGCGTGGGAAGTGGCGCGCCTGGGGCACGGTGCCGGGCGACATCTCGGCGACGATCAGTCCCTCGGCCTTGATGCGGTCGTGCAGCCCGCGGTTCTCTTCCGGATAGACGACGTCGGCGCCGCCGGCGACGACCGCGACCGTGCCGCCGGCCAGCGCGCCCTCATGCGCCATGGCGTCGATGCCGCGGGCGAGGCCGGAGACGACGACCAGCCCGGCCTCGGCCAGGCCCCGGGAGAGATCGCGCGCCAGCCGCCGGCCATTGGCCGAGGCGTTGCGGGCGCCGACTACGGCGACCGACTTCTTATGGAGCAGATCCGCTCGGCCGATGGCGGAGATCAACGGCGGCGGGTCCGCGATCTCGCGCAGGAGCGCAGGGTAGTCCGGCTCGACCGCCGCGATCCAGCGGCCGCCGACGGCCTCGATCGCCGCAAGCTGGGCTTTGACTTCCGCGATCGACGGGCTCTTCGGGACGCCCGACCGGCCACCGCGGCGGGCCAGCGTCGGCAAGGCGGCCAGGGCTTCCCCGGCACTCCCGAAGCGGTCGATCAGCTGAAAGAAGGAGATCGGGCCGACATGCTCCGTCCCGGCGAGCCGGAGCCAGTCGACGCGTTCTGCGTCGGAGAGGGGTCGGTAGCCCGTCATGGGCGCAAGGTGCGGGCGAAGAGCGGCGGCGTCAACAGCCGGAGGGCGAACTCAGGAGAGCGGCGGCCCGCCATTGTGGCCGATGTTCTCGGTACTGATGGCCGCGTCCTTGCCGAGCTTGATCTTGGACTCCTCGCCCCTCAGCAGCCGGCGGATGTTCTCGTGGTGACGGATCCAGGCCAGGAGCGCGATCAGGGCCGCGAGGCCGGCGCGCTGGGGGTCGGCCAGGAACCAGGCATAGACCGGGGAGAGGGTCAGCGCCGCCAGCGCCGCGGCCGAGGAATAGCGGAAGACGAAGGCGACCATGAGCCAGGTGAGGCAGGCGAGCAGCCCGACCGGCCAGGCGATCGCCAGCAGGATGCCGAGCGCGGTCGCCACTCCCTTGCCGCCCTTGAAGCGGAGCCAGACCGGGAAGCAGTGCCCGAGCATGGCGCCGCCGCCGGCGAGCACCGCCAGGTCCTGACCCCAGATAGCGGCGATCAGGACGGCGACCGCCCCTTTGGCCCCGTCCAGGATCAGGGTGGCGGCCGCCAGCCCCTTCTTCCCGGTCCGGAGCACGTTGGTAGCGCCGATATTGCCTGAGCCGATGTTCCGGATGTCGCCGAGGCCGGCAAGCTTGGTCAGGACCAGGCCGAAGGGGATGGAGCCCAAGAGGTAGCCCGCCAGGGCGGCCAGCAATAGGGAGAAATCTCCGAAAAGGGCGGTCACTTCAATCCGCCCTTACGTCGTGGACGATGCGCCCGGAGGTCATAGTCAGCAGCACCTTGCCCTCCACCGGCCTTCCATCGAAGGGAGAGTTTTTCGACTTGCTGCGGAAGCCGTCGACGTTGATCCGGTAGGCTCGCTCGGGGTCGAAGAGGACCAGATCGGCGGTCCCGCCCTTCGCCATCCGGCCGGCCTCGAGGCCCAGTAGTGCGGCCGGGCCGGACGTGATCTTCTGCAATGCCGACTGCAGTTTCATATGGCCATTGTGGCATACCTCTAAAGTTAGAGGTAATAATGTTTCCAATCCGAGGATGCCCGAGGCTGCCTGAGCGAACGGTAGTCTCTTGGAGTCCTGGTCGTGCGGGGCATGATCGGAGGCGATCGCATCGATCGTCCCGTCTGCCAGACCCTCGACGATGGCGCGGCGATCGTCCTCCGAACGCAGCGGCGGCGACAGCTTGGCGAAGGTGCGGTAGTCGCCCACCGCTGACTCGTTGAGCGCGAAGTAGGGCGGAGCTGTATCGCAAGTTACTGACAAACCGCGCTTTTTTGCGGCACGTATGACCTCGACGGCGGCCCGTGTGGATATGTGGGCGGCGTGGTAGCGCCCACCCGTCAGCTCCACGAGCCGCATGTCGCGATCGAGCAGGATCGCCTCGGCGGCGCCCGGAATCCCCGGCAGACCGAGGCGGGTGGCGATCTCGCCCTCATTCATGCCGGCTTCCGAGGCCAAGGCCGGCTCCTCCGGGTGCTGGAGGATGACCTGTCCGAAAGTCTTGGCGTAGGACAGGGCCCGCCGCATCACCAGGGCCGAGGCGATCGCCTGGGTCCCGTCGGTGAAGCCGACCGCCCCCGCCGCCGCCATCAGCCCGATCTCGGCCAGCTCGCGGCCAGCTAAACCCTTGGTTACCGCGCCATAGGTCCGGATGGTGACCTTGCCGATGGTCCGGCTGCGGCGCTCGATGAACTCGACCAGGGACGGGTCGTCGACCGGCGGTCGGGTGTTGGGCAATGCTACCATGGTGCCGATGCCGCCGGCGGCGGCGGCCAGGCTGGCGCTCTCGAAGTTCTCCTTGTGCTCTTCGCCCGGCTCGCGGAGCTGGACCCGCATATCGACCAGGGCCGGGGCGAGGACGGCGCCCTCGCCGTCGACGATGGCGGCGCTTTCCGGCGGACGGTCGAACAGCTTCGGCCCAAGATCGGCGATGCGGCCATTCTCGACCAGGAGCTGGCCCGGCTCGTCGCGGCCGCTCGCCGGGTCGATCAGGCGGACGTTGAGGAAGGCGATCCGGCTCATGGCGGGGTGTTCCGGCCGGGGTCGGGCAGCGCCCGGGAAAGCGCGTCGAGGCAGGCCATGCGGACGGCCACGCCCATCTCAACCTGTTGGCGGATCAAGGATCTGTCGATGTCGTCGGCGACCTCGGAGTCGATCTCGACGCCGCGGTTCATCGGCCCCGGATGCATGATGAAGGCGTCGGGCTTGGCCAGCGCCAGCTTGGCCCGGTCGAGGCCGAAGAAGTGGAAATACTCGCGGATCGAGGGGACGAAGCTGCCGTGCATGCGCTCGGTCTGGAGCCGCAGCATCATCACGATGTCGCAGCCGACCAGGCCCTTCTTCATGTCGGTGAAGATCTCGACGCCCAGGCGGTCTGCCGCGGTCGGCAGCAGTGTGGGCGGCGCGATCAGGCGCACGCGAGCGCCTAAGGTATTGAGAAGATGGATGTTCGAACGGGCGACCCGAGAGTGGAGGACGTCGCCGCAGATGGCGACAAGCAGGCCGCCGATCTTGCCCTTGGTGCGGCGGATGGTGAGCGCGTCGAGCAGCGCCTGGGTGGGGTGTTCGTGGGTCCCGTCGCCGGCGTTGATGACCGAGCAATTCACCTTTTCTGACAAGAGTTTAACCGCGCCGGAGTCGTGGTGGCGAACGATCAGGACGTCGGGGTGCATGGCGTTCAGCGTCATCGCCGTGTCGATCAGCGTCTCGCCCTTCTTGGTCGAGGACGAGGCGACCGCCATGTTCAGGACATCGGCGCCGAGCCGCTTGCCGGCGAGCTCGAACGACATCTGGGTGCGGGTCGACGGCTCGAAGAACAGGTTGATCTGGGTGCGGCCGCGCAGAACCGAGGCCTTCTTGTCGGCGCTGCGGTTCATGTCGACATAGGTTTCGGCGAGGTCGAGGAGCCCGAGGATCTCGTCGGGCGCCATGCCTTCGATGCCGAGAAGATGCTTCAGCGGGGCGCGGGGAGGCGAAGCCATTAAAGCCTCTGATTACACCAGAGACCGGGCCTTGGGTAGCGCGAGCCCGCCGCCCGCAGGCGCCCGGCCATCGATCCGCCCCCGCGACAAGATGGCAGGGCGGGGAGCCACCGAATCGGTTATGGTGTCGACCCTCCGATGAACGCTGGAAACCCTCAGAAGCGCGAGGTCGCCCGCCTGCGCGAAGCCCGGATCGACCGGGCTATCCACCTCGCCGCCCTCGCGGCGGCGGCCATCGGCTGCGCCGCCCTGATCCCGATCAGCGCGCTCCGCCTGGGCCCCGCCGGATTCACCGGGGTGATCCTCTACGTCATCGGGCTCTTCGCAATGCTGACCTGCTCGGCGCTTTACAACGGCCGCAGAACATCGCCACGGCGCCACATCTTTCAGCGCCTCGACCACGCCGCGATCTTCCTGCTGATCGCCGGGACTTATTCCGCCTTTCTCGGGGGCGCCATCGACGATCCCAGCATCGCGCTTCTGCTCTCGGCCGTTTGGGCGATCGCGCTCGCCGGGCTCGCCGTGACGCTGCTGGCACCCAAAACCATGCGCCGGGTCGCCATCGGCCTCTACCTGGCGCTGGGGTGGAGCATCGTTGCGGCGATCGGTCCGGTTCTCGAGCGTCTGCCGGTCACGGTGCTGGTGCTGATCGTGATCGGCGGCGTCCTCTACTCGGCCGGCGTGATCTTCCACGTCCTCGAGCGGCTGCGCTACCAGAACGCCATCTGGCATGGGTTCGTCGTAGCCGCAGCGAGCTGCCACTTCGCTGCCGTGGTCTCGAATTTGCCCGTAGCGTGAGCGCTGGCCACGAGATCTTGCTGGCATTCAAGGCCGATATACGAAGCTGAGCGGTGGTCTGGGTTCGATATAACAGTCCGTAAGAGTATGCGCCCGGGCGTCGGGAGGTAGTTCCGGTCGCCGCGCTTTCTCCTGAAAACGAATGATCGGTCCCGTCTCACGCGTTCGTGGTCTCCGCCGCGGCCCGGCCGCTTGTGACCTCGTCGTGGACACCGTCATCGCGCGCCAAGAGCGCCGTCCAAGGATCGTCCGAGCCGGTCGAATGCACGCCAGGCAACGGATGTTCGGCAGCGTCCGACTCTGCGACGCCAAGCCTGCATCGGCATTCCCTGCAAGTCGTTCCCGGGCCCCGTTAGGCGTCCGAACTGAGGATTATTCGCCGAGACGACGGAGGCGCGGACGCGGAACTAGTCGCCCAGGCACCAGCGTTGCCAGGCCTCGCGGTAGGCGGCTTCGAGGTTCCGGAGGTAGCGCTTGCCGTCCATCATCGGCGACCGGGTGAACCGCTCGCGGAGGCCTGTGCGGAGCTCGGCGAGGCGGGCCGGGTCGCGGGCGAGCGAGACGGCCAGGTCGATATAGCCCTGCTCGTCATGGGCCACCAGCTCGGGCAGGCCGACATTGGTGAGCAGCCCGAGCCCGGCCCGCGAGAAGGTGGTGTCGCCCGCCCGGCTCACCACCGGCACCCCCATCCAGAGCGCGTCCGAGGTCGTGGTGCCGCCATTGGCCGGGAACGGATCGAGACAGATGTCGAGGTCGCGATAGGGGGCGTAGACGCCGGGCGAACGTCCGAGGAAGCGGAGGCGGTTGCGGCCGACCCCTTCGGCCAGGAAGCGCCGCGAAAGCCAGGCCGGATCCTCAACCCCGAGCCCGAACCACTTGATGACCAGCCGCGAGTTCGGCACCGCCTGCAATATGGCGGCCCACATCCGGAGGGTGGTCGGGCTCAGCTTGGCGATGTTGTTGAACGAGCCGAAAGTCACGAAGCCGTTGGCCAGCGCCGGGAGGCGCTCCGCCGGTTCCACGGCCTCGTAGCCAGGCTGGTAGCAGGCGCAGGTTTCCGGGAGGCGCATGATCTTTTCGGAATAGAAACGATCGAGCCAGGGCGGCGTGAAATAGGGGTCGCCGACGCGGTAGTCGATGGTCTCGAGACCGGTGGTGTTGGGATAGAGGGGGAAGCTGACCTGGATCGGCGCGGGGCGGCGGGCGAAGACCGCCAGCCGGTTTCGCGACATGTGGCCGGCGCACTCGACCAGGATATCGACGCCGTCGGCGCGGATACGCTCGGCCAGCTCCTGGTCGCTCAGGTCCTTGCAGGGCACCCAGGCCTGGGCGCCGGCGCTGCAGAGCTGGGTGAACTGGTCGTTGATGTCGTTGCTGTAATAGCCGATCACGCGGAACTGCGCGGGGTCGTGGTTCATGAACATCGGCGACAGGAAATTGCCGCCGGGATGTGCGCGGAGGTCGGGAGAGAGGTATCCGACCACCAGCGGCCGCGACGGATCCTCGCCCGCGCGCGGTCGGGGCGGCAGCTGCGGGATCGGCCGCATGTGCCTGGCATCGAAGGTGCGGTGCGCGGCGAACACCTCCTCCCTCGAAACGTCGTCGCGAAAGCAGAGAACGAACAGATAGTCGCTGGCGGCCATCGCGAAGTCGGGCCGGAGCTGGAGGGCACGACGGAAGGCGGTACAGGCGGCCACGCACAGGCCCTGGGAGAAGGTCACCGTCCCATGGGCGAAATGCGCTTCGGGGAGGCTGGGGCCGAGACTGAGGGCGCAGCGCATCGAACGCTCGGCGCCGATGAGGTCGCTCGCGTCGCGCTGATGCACCGAGAGTCGGGCGTAGGCGTAGGCGATCTGGCCGAGGTTGTGCGAGGCCGCGACGCTGGCGCGGTCGAAGGCGAGGGCCCGCTGCATGCTGCGGGCGGCGTCATCCAACCGGCCGTCGGCCTGGAACGCCGTGCCCAGGTCTATATAGAAGTGCCCAGCCTCCGGTTGGAGCGCGATGGCCCGCGCCATCAGGACCACGGCATCCTTCGACCGATTATCGGTCTGGGCGATCACGCCGCGGAGAAACAGCGCGTCGGGGCCGCGGCTGCTGTCCGCGGCGATGCGCCGATAGGCCTCATCCGCTTCGGCGAGCCGACCGGCGTGGTGAAGCTCGAGGGCGGATGCCAGTGCGGCCTGCGAGTCCATGCGAAAGATCGAGCCTCGTTGAGAGCGGGTCCGGCCGGTGCCGCGCCGTTGATTAAACCCATCCGCGCGCGATCGAAACGAAAACTTCGGCGGGTCGGGCGTCGGTCACCGGGTCCGGGGCAGCGCGGCGGCGGTCACGCCGGCGTCGTATGCGCGGGGGGCGCGCCGCGTCGGATCGCATCGAGCGCGCCCTGCAGGATGTAGGCGGCGGCCATCTTGTCGACCAGCTCGCCCCGGCGCGCCCGCGAGGCGTCGGCGTCGATCAGGGTCCGCGTCACCGCAGCGGTCGACAGGCGCTCGTCCCAGAAGGCGATCTCGAGGTCGCGTTTGGCCAGGAGGTTGGTGGCGAACTGGCGGGTCGACTGGCAGCGGGGGCCTTCGCTGCCGTCCATGTTCAGCGGCAGCCCGATCACCAGCGCGCCGACCTGGCGGGCGTCGACGACGGCGAGGAGGGCGCCAGCGTCCTTGGTGAACTTGGTGCGGCGGATGGTGTCGAGCGGGGTCGCCACCGTGAGGGTGCCGTCGGCGATGGCGAGCCCGATCGTCTTGGTTCCGAGATCGAGCCCGAGCAGCCGATCGCCCGGTCTTATCAAGGACTTGAGCTCGAAAATGTTGCGGATCGTCATCGGCCGATGATAGGGTGAGCGCGCTATTTGCCAACATGGCGCGCCTTACGTGGACGGCCCCGCTTTGAGCCCGGCCGCGAGGCGCGTTCCCGATGCCTTTCAAGAGACCTATCCCATGTCCCTGGACAAAGCCACGGTCCGGAACGTCGCCACCCTGGCGCGCATCAAGGTTCCGGATTCCGACCTCGACCACCTCGCCAAGGAGCTTTCGGGCGTGCTCGGCTGGATCGAGCAGCTGAACGAGGTCGACGTCACCGGCATCGCGCCGATGACCTCGGTCGCGCAGATGAAGCTCACGATGCGGGCCGACGAGGTCACCGACGGCGGCGACGCCGAGCGAGTCACCCGGAACGCCCCCGAAGGCGCCCATGGCTTCTTCGTCGTGCCGAAGGTGGTCGAGTGATGGCCGGCTTGACGCACATGACCATCGCCGAGGCGCGGGACGCGCTGAAGGCGAAGACGATCTCCTCCGCCGAGCTGACCGGCGCGCATCTGAAGGCGATGGAGCAGACCCGGGCGCTGAACGCCTTCGTCACCGAGACCCCGGAACGGGCGATGGCGGACGCCGCCCGTGCCGATGCGGCCCTGGCGAAGGGGACGGCCGGCGCGCTGGAGGGCATCCCGCTCGGGATCAAGGATCTTTTCTGCACCGAAGGCGTTCTGACCACGGCCGGATCGCACATCCTGGACGGGTTCAAGCCGCCGTATGAGTCGACCGTCTCGGCCAAGCTCTGGCAGGCCGGCGCGGTGATGCTGGGCAAGCTCAACATGGACGAGTTCGCCATGGGCTCGTCCAACATGACCAGCTACCACGGCCCGGTGAAGAACCCGTGGCGGCGCAAGGGCGCCAATGCCGAGCTGGTGCCCGGCGGCTCCTCCGGCGGCTCGGCCGCGGCGGTCGCCGCCCGCTCGGTGATGGGCGCTACGGCCACCGACACCGGCGGCTCGATCCGCCAGCCCGCGGCCTTTACCGGCACGGTCGGGATCAAGCCGACCTATGGCCGCTGCTCGCGCTGGGGCATCGTCGCCTTCGCCTCCTCGCTGGACCAGGCCGGGCCGATCGCGCGCACGGTCAAGGACACGGCGATCATGCTCCAGGCCATGTCGGGCCATGACCCCAAGGACTCGACCTCGGCCGACCTCGCCGTGCCCGACTTCGAGGCGGCTGTCGAGCGGGGCGTGAAGGGGCTCAAGATCGGCATTCCGAAGGAATACAAGCTGGATGCGGCGCCGAAGGAGATCCAGGACCTGTGGGAGCAGGGGATCGCCTGGCTGAAGGCGGCGGGCGCCACCACGGTCGAGATCACGCTGCCGCACACCAAATACGCGCTGCCGGTCTACTACGTGATCGCGCCGGCGGAGGCGTCGTCGAACCTGGCGCGCTATGACGGCGTGCGCTTCGGTCTCCGCGTGCCCGGCAAGTCGCTGGACGAGATGTACGAGAACACCCGGGCATCCGGCTTCGGCGCCGAGGTGAAGCGCCGCATCCTGATCGGCACCTATGTGCTCTCGGCCGGCTATTACGACGCCTACTACCTCAGGGCCCAGCGGGTGCGGGCGCTGATCGCGCGCGACTTCACCGAAGCCTACAAGCAGGTGGACGCGATCCTTACGCCGGCGACCCCGTCGGCGGCCTTCGCCATCGGCGAGAAGATGGACGATCCGATCGCGATGTACCTGAACGACGTGTTCACGGTGACCGCGAACTTGGCCGGGCTTCCCGGCATCTCGGTGCCGGGCGGACTCAACGCCGACGGTTTGCCGCTCGGGCTCCAGGTCATCGGCCGCGCCTTCGACGAGGAGACGGTCTTCGCCGTCGGCCGCGCGATCGAGAAGGCGGCCAACTTCACAGCGATGCCGGAGGGCATGGCATGAGTGCCTTGATCAAGGGCGAGACGGGCGAGTGGGAGGTCATCATCGGCCTCGAGATCCATGCCCAGGTGGTCTCCAAGTCGAAGCTGTTCTCCGGCGCCGCAACCGCCTTCGGCGCCGAGCCCAACACCCAGGTCAGCACCGTCGATGCCGGATTCCCCGGCATGCTGCCGGTGATCAACAAGTACTGCGTCGAGCAGGCGGTGAAGACCGGGCTCGGCATCAACGGCACGGTCAATCCGCACTCGGTCTTCGACCGCAAGAACTACTTCTACGCCGACCTGCCGCAGGGCTATCAGATCTCGCAGTATCAGCAGCCGATCGTCTCCGGCGGCACGGTGCTGCTCGACATGCCCGACGGCACCACGCGCGAGATCGGCGTCACCCGCCTGCACATGGAGCAGGACGCCGGCAAGAGCCTGCACGACCAGCATCCGAGCCAGAGCTACATCGACCTCAACCGCTCGGGCGTGGCGCTGATGGAGATCGTCTCCGAGCCGGACATGCGGACGGCGGAGGAGGCCGGCCTCTACATCAAGAAGCTGCGCTCGATCATGCGATATCTCGGCACCTGCGACGGCAACATGGAGGAGGGCAGTCTCCGTTGCGACTGCAACGTCTCGGTTCGCAGGCCCGGCGGCCCGCTCGGCACGCGGACGGAGACCAAGAACGTCAACTCGGTCCGCTACGTCATGCAGGCGATCGAGTACGAGGCCCGGCGCCAGATCGAGGTGATCGAGGGTGGTGGGGTGATCAAGCAGGAGACCCGCCTGTTCGATCCGGGCAAGGGCACGACGCGGGCGATGCGCTCGAAGGAGCACGCCCACGACTACCGCTATTTTCCCGATCCCGACCTGCTGCCGCTGGAGATCGATCCCGCCTTCATCGAGCAGATGCGGAAGGCTTTGCCCGAGCTCCCCGACGCCCGCAAGGCGCGCTACATCGCCGATTTCAAGCTCACCCCCTACGACGCGGGCGTGCTCGTCGCCGAGCAGGAGACGGCGCTGTTCTACGAAACCGTGGCCAAGGGCCGCGATCCCAAGCTCGCCTCCAACTGGGTGACGACCGATCTGTTCGGCGTGCTGAACCGCCAGAACAAGGCGATCCAGGACTCGCCGGTCTCGGCCGCGGCGCTGGGCGGCCTGATCGACCTGGTCTCCGACGGCACCATCAACGGCCGCATCGCCAAAGAGGTTTTCGAGGCGATGGTGGAGACCGGCAAGGAGGCCGTCCGGATCGTCGAGGAGAAGGGGCTCCGCCAGGTCTCCGATACCGGCGCCATCGAAAAGGCGATCGACGAGGTGATGGCGAAGAACCAGGACAAGGTCGCCGAGTACCGTTCCGGCAAGGACAAGCTGCTGGGATTCTTCGTCGGCCAGACGATGAAGGCGACCGGCGGCAAGGCTAATCCCGGCGTGGTCAACGACATCCTGAAGAAGAAACTGGCGCCCTAGAGGTCACTGAACCTCATGCTTCGACAAGCTCAGCATGAGGTCACCGAAAAAAACAGCCTCACCCTGAGCCTGTCGAAGGGTGAGGCCATTGGGAGAGAAAACTGATGGCTGACTACACACTCTATGGCGTGGCGCTCTCGATCCCGGCGGTGAAGGTCGGGACCGCGCTCAACATGACCGGCTGCACCTACGACTATAAGCACGTCAACCTGCGCGGCGGCGAAGGCAAGACACCCGAGTATCTGGCCATCAGCCGTTTCGGTCAGGTGCCGGCGCTGGTCAAGGGCGACCTCAAGCTGGTGCAGTCCGACGTCATCCTGGAATACATCGGTGAGACCACGGGCAAGCTGTGGCCGACTGACCGCATGGACCGCTACCGGGCCAAGGAGTGGTTCGCCTGGGAGCTGGACCTGCTCTATCCGGGCATCGCGCTGCCGCGCGGCCTCAAGCGCTTCTCCGCCGGCGAGCCCGCGGCCGTCGTCGAATTCCAGAAGAAACGGGGCGAACGTGCGCTCGGCATGCTGAACGACCATCTCGGCAAGGCGAAGTGGCTCGCCGGCAGCGCCGCCTCGCTCGCCGATGTCGCGGTCGCCGTCGACTGTCACTATGTCGACGACGCCGATCTCAGCCTCGATCCGTTCCCGGCTGTGAAGGAATGGGTCGGTCGCGTATCCGCCCTGCCGGGATGGAAGAACCCGAAGGAGCTGCTGCCGATGCCGGCCGCCTGATGCACGATCTCTCCAACCTGCATCCGGCGACCCGCGCCGCCCAGGCTCTCGGCCACATCGACCGTGAGACCGGGGCGATCATCCCGCCGATCCATGCCGCGACGACCTTCGAGCGCGATGTCGACCTGAGCTATCCGAAGGGGATCAGCTACTCGCGCAACGACGGCCCGACGCAGTCGCTGCTGGAGAAGATGCTGGCCGACCTCGAAGGCGCGGCGGCGGCGATGACCTTCGCCTCGGGCATGGCCGCGACCTCCAACGTCTTCCTGGCCTTGCCGGTCGGCGCCCATGTCGTGGTGCCGCAGGTGATGTACTGGGGCGTGCGCAAATGGCTGCTGGAGCAGCGCGCGGGCGGCCGCCTCGCGGTCGACTTCTTCGAGCCCGGCGACACCGCGAATATCGGCCGCGCGATCAAGCCAGGGCAGACCCGGCTGGTGTGGATCGAGACGCCGAGCAATCCGACCTGGGACCTGACCGACATCGCCGCCGCGGCGAAGCTCGCCCATGATGCCGGGGCGCGCCTAGCCGTCGACTCCACGGTGGCGACGCCGGTGCTGACCCGGCCGCTGGCTTTGGGCGCCGACATCGTCATGCATTCGGCGACCAAGTACCTCAACGGCCATTCCGACGTGCTCGCCGGCTGCCTGATGACGGCGAAGGCGGACGAGTTCTGGACGGCGGTGCGTTCGGTCCGCACCCAGCTCGGCGGCGTGCTCGGGCCTTTCGAGGCCTGGCTGCTGCTGCGCGGTGTCCGCACGCTGTTCGTCCGCGTGCGTCAGGCCTCGACCTCGGCGCTGGCGATCGCCGAGCGCCTGCGTAAGCACCGGAACGTGCATTCGGTTCTGTATCCGGGCCTGCCCGACCATCCCGGCCATGACATCGCCAGGCGCCAGATGCAGGGCGGCTTCGGCGGCATGCTGTCGGTTCGCGTCAAGGGCGGTGAGGATGCCGCGGTCGGCGTCGCCGCGCGTCTTCGCGTGTTCGTCCGCGCGACCTCGCTCGGCGGCCCGGAGAGCCTGGTCGAGCATCGGGCATCGATCGAAGGCGCCGGCAGCCCGTGCCCGCCCGACCTGCTTCGCCTGTCGATCGGTCTCGAAGATGCGGGTGATCTGATTGGTGATCTCGAGCAAGCATTGGATGGCGTCTGATCTTCGGATCCGGCGGGCGACCGGTGCCGACCGACCGAGACTGGCCGAGATCTTTCTGGTCGTGCGCCGGCACGCCTTTCCCTGGATCGAGGCGGAGACGTTCCGCCTCGCCGACTTCAAGCGGGAGACCGAGGGCGAGACGATCCTGCTGGCCGAGGACGATCATGCGATCCTCGGCTTCGCCTCGGTCTGGGAGCCGGACGCCTTCCTTCACCACCTCTATGTCGATCCGCCGGCGCATCGGCGCGGCATCGGGCGGAGGCTGATAGCGGAGATGAGCCGCCTCTGCGAGGCGCCGCTCGAGCTCAAGTGCCAGACCAACAACCATCCGGCGATCGCCTTCTACAGGCGGCTCGGCTTCACCCTCGGCGAGTCCGGCGTCTCCGACATCGGGCCCTGGGTCCGTTTCCGGGCGCCGCCGAAGGGCTGAGCCGGCCAGATCCGGTCGAGGCGGCGCTCCATCGCCCGCAGCCTCTCGGCGACGAACGCCTTGACCGCCTTATCGTCGCCCCCTCGCCAGCGCCAGAGCGCGACCGGGACCAGCGCGCTCACCGCCACCTCGGTCGCCTGGCGCCGCCGCCCGATTGCCGGACAGCCGGCGGTGTCCAGCATCCACTGCACCAGCCGGCTCAGGCTGAAGACCAACGGAACCCAATGATGCGGGTGCGACGGATAGAGCTTGCCCTGGATCATGGCGAGGCTCGCCTGGCGGTGCGGCGCAAGTGCATCGAGCCAGCGCCCGATGACGCGGGCGAGGCGTTCATCGAAAGGCAGCGCTTCGTCCACCGGGGTTGCTGTGGCGGCGGCGAGGGCTCGCCTGAACCAGGCGTCCGCCACCTCGTTCAGGTCGCGGTAGTGGGCGATGACCAGCTCGGGGCCGCCGCCCAGGCGGCTGCTGATCGCACGGGCGGTCACCTGCCGCCAGCCGATCTCGTCGGCAAGCGCCAGCGCCGCTTCGAGGACATCGTCGGCGGTCGGAGCCGGGGTCATGAACGTGAGGTGGGCACGCCCACGACCCCGGGCAAGAGGGTCAGCTGCCGGCGGCTTTCTTGACGAAGCGGTCGACGAAGGTCTTCGGCAGGTCCTCGTCCTTCACCGCCTTCAGCTCGTCGTCGAACTCCTTCAGCATGCCGAGCGCGCTCTTCATGCCGTCGAGCGTGATGATGCCGGTGCGGGAGTAGGTATCCAGCGACGCCTTGACGGCGCGGATGTAGAGATCCTTGTCGCCGAGGTAGTAGGCCTCGGGTACCGCCTTGGCGATCTCCTCGGGACTCGCCGAAGCAATCCACTTCAGCGCCTTGTAGTGCGCGGTGACGATCGCCTGGGCAGTGTTCGGGTTCTTCTCGATGAAGTCGTTCTTCATGTAGACGACCGCCGCGGGATTGGAGCCGCCGAAGATCGCCTTGGTGCCGGCTTCCGTCCGCGTGTCGGCGAGGATGAAGACGTCACCGTCGGTCTCCAGCTTCGAGATCACCGGGTCGAGGTTGGCGATGGCGTCGATCTCGCCCTTCTTGATCGCGGCGACGGCGGAGAGTCCGGTGCCGACGCCGATGAAGGCGGCGTCCTTGTAGCTGGCGCCGGCCTTGGCCATCAGGTAGTTGACGAAGAAGTTGGTCGACGAGCCCGGCGCGGTGACGCCGATCTTCTTGCCCTTGAGGTCGGCGGCCGTCTTGATCGTGCCGGCGCGGTCCTTCTTCACCGCCAGCACGATGCCGGGGAAACGGCCGAGCTCGAGCACGGCGCGAACGTCCTGGCCCTTGGTCTGCATCCTGATCGTGTGTTCGTAGGCGCCGGTGACGACGTCGACCGAACCGCCGAGAAGCGCCTGAAGGGCGCGCGAGCCGCCGCCGAAGTCGTTGATCTCGACGTCGAGTCCCGCCTCCTTGAAGTAGCCCTTGCTCTCGGCGATGGAGAGCGGGAGGTAGTAGAGAAGCGGCTTGCCGCCGACGCCGATGGTGATCTTCGGCTTCTCCGGCGCCTGGGCCAGCGCCGGCCCGGCCAGCAGCGCGAGCGCGGCCGCCGCCGCCAGCAGTTTCACGATCCTCATCTCTGGTTTCCTCCTTCTTTCGGGTCAGCCTTGGGCGGTGGTCGATTGCGCTCCCGGCCGCCAGACCAGCAGCCGATTTTCAACCGCCGTGACGAACATGTCGATGATGATGACGAAGCCGGCGAGCACGACCATGCCGGCGAACACGCCGGTCACGTCGAAGACGCTCTCGGCCTCGTGGATCTTGTAGCCGAGCCCGGCCGAGGAACCCATGTACTCGCCGACCACGGCGCCGACCAGGGCGAAGCCGACCGAAGTGTGGAGCGAGGAGAACATCCAGGTCAGCGCCGCCGGCCAGTAGACGTGGCGAAGCAGCTGACGTTCGTTCATGCCGAGCATGCGGGCGTTGGCGAGGATGGTCGGGCTGACCTCGCGCACGCCCTGGTAGACGTTGAAGAAGACGATGAAGAACACCAGCGTGAAGCCCAGCGCCACCTTCGACCAGATGCCGAGGCCGAACCAGAGCATGAAGATCGGCGCCAGGACGACGCGGGGAAGCGCGTTGGCCGCCTTGATGTAGGGGTCGAAGACTGCGGCGACGATCGCGCTCCGGGCGAAGACGAAGCCGAAGACGATGCCGCCGACGGCGCCGGTGACGAAGGCGAGCACGGTCTCCAGCAGGGTGATGCCGAGATGGCGCCAGATCGTGCCGGTGTAGAAGTCTTTCCACACCCGCGCCAGCACGTCGATCGGCGTCGAGAAGAAGAACGGGTCGAGCAGCTTCTTGCCGCCGACCGGCACCGCGGTCAGCAGGTGCCAGGCCGTCAGCAGCACCAGCGCGACGCCGACACGGAGCGCGAACAGGGTCCAGCGGTTCATGCTGACCGTCCTTCGCCTTGGGCATAGGCCTTCTGCACCTCGCCCCGGAGCTTGGCCCAGATCGCCTTGTGGATCTCGTGGAAGCGGGGCTCGGTGCGGATCTCGGCGATGTCGCGGGGGCGTTCGAGGGCCACCGGATAGTCGCCGACGATGCGGGCGGCGGGGCCAGCCGACATCACCACCACGCGGTCGGCCAGCGCGATCGCCTCCTCGAGGTCGTGGGTGACGAACAGCACCGCCTTACGGTCCTGGGCCCAGAGGTCGAGCAGCAGGTTGCCCATGATCTGGCGGGTCTGGGCATCCAGCGGGCCGAACGGCTCGTCCATCAAGAGGATCGTCGGATCGCGGATCAGGATCTGGGCGAGCGCGACCCGCTTTTTCTGGCCGCCCGAGAGCATATGCGGGTAGCGCTCGGCGAAGACCCTCAGACCCACGCGGTCGAGCCACGCTCGTGCCCGTTCCAGCGCGGCCGGACGCGGCACGCCCTTCGGCTCGAGGGCGACCGCGACGTTGTCGATCGCAGTCTTCCACGGCATCAGCGCGTCCTGCTGGAAGAGATAGCCGGAGTCGCCGTTGAGGCCGGCGAGCGGCTTGCCGAAGACCTCGGTCCTGCCCGTCGAAGGCAGGACCAGCCCGGCGGCGACGTTCAGCAGCGTCGACTTCCCGCAGCCGGTCGGCCCGACGATGGCGACGAACTCGCCCGGCGCCACCACCAGGTCCGTCGGTGCGACGGCGTCATAGGTGCCGCCGTCGGTCAGGCGGAAGGAGATGGAGACGGCGCGGAGCGCCACCGCGGCGGGCGTGGAAGTGTTGTCCCCCATCGGCCGTTCATATCATCAGCCTCCGCGGACGGCGAGCCACCACGAGATCTCCGATGCGGCCCGCGCCTGCTCGCGGGTGATGCCGATGTCCTTCAGCATCTGATCGCTCATCTCGGCCAGGCGCCGGCGCTGGCGCGACCGGTCGGCGGCGGCGCGGCTCCAGGCAAGGAGATCGCTTGGACCGGGGAGGCGGGGGAAGCGGATCGAGGGACGGGTGCGGATGGCCATGGGACGACTCCGGATCTGGGGTGGACGTGGCCGCAGTATCCGCACCGGTGCTCGTCGACGTTTCGTCCGCGGACGAAGTAAGGCGGCTTGCGGGCCGCGCCGGCTTGATCGTCCGACGAACGGGGAGGGACGATCATGGCCAGGGCCAAATCGAGGACTTGGACCGATCTCGAATTCGAGAAGACCGATCTCGAATTCGAGAAGAACGGCAAGCAGGTGGCAATCTCCACACGGCCGGGTCCATTTCGTCGACGACCCGATGCGGGAACCGGCCGAGGTCCGCTATCGCGCCTCGGGCATCCTGATGTGCAAGCATCATCCCGGTCGCTGCGAGCGCGGCGATTGCCTCGGCCACCGGGTCAGCGACGTCAGGCGGCGAACATGCCGAACGTCGAGCGCTTCTGCACCAGTCGCCAATGCGTCGACTATGTGCGCCGGCACTCCCCGTTCCTGAGCGCGGCAGAGAAGGACATGATCCTCGGCGGCAACGCGGCGGGCCTGATCGGGCTCTAGAAAATCCTCGCCCGGTGGGAGAGGGTTCAAGAGGTGTGCTAGTCTCGCCGTCTTCTCCCCACACCTCCGGATCCCCGAACATGATCGACCTCTACACCTGGGGTACGCCCAATGGCCGCAAGGTCTCCATCATGCTGGAGGAGGTCGGGTTGCCCTATGCCGTCCACAAGATCGATATCGGCAAGGGCGACCAGTTCAAGCCGGAATTCGTCGCCATCAACCCGAACTCGAAGATCCCGGCGATCGTCGACCGGGACGGCCCGGACGGGAAGCCGCTGGCGGTGTTCGAGTCGGGTGCGATCCTGATCTACCTCGCCGAGAAGACCGGCAAGCTGCTGCCTTCGGCGCCCAGGCCGAGGAGCGAGGTGCTGCAGTGGCTGATGTTCCAGATGGGCGGAGTCGGGCCGATGTTCGGCCAGAACCATCATTTCCGCCGCTTCGCACCCGAGAAGATCCCCTACGGCATCGAGCGCTACGGCAAGGAGACAGAGCGGCTCTACGGGGTCATGGACAAGCGCCTCGGCGCTGTTCCCTACCTCGCCGGGGACTACTCGATCGCCGACGTCGCCACATATCCCTGGGTCTCGCGCCACGACTACCAGGAGATCGACCTGGCGCGCTTTCCCGCCGTCAAGCGCTGGTTCGACGCGATCTCGGCCCGGCCGGCGGTCGAGAAGGGGATGAAGGTTCCCTGAGCCGCGGTGGACAAGGCCGGGGCCGGCCTTTAGCCTGACGCCGCGCGTGCCAGAAGCCCCGGGCAACGGGGCTCGGCGAAACCCACTCGGGAGGTTGCAGATGACGTTCGTCGCGAGACTCCTCGCCATTGCGGTCGCAGGCGTGCTGCTGGCACATCCGGCCGCGGCCCAGGCACCGAAGTCGCTGACTTTGGGCACCGCCTCGGTCGGCGGCGTGTTCTTCGTCTACGGCCAGGTCTGGGCCAACATCGCGGCGGACGCGATCAAGGTGCCGATCAGCACGCGCCAGACCGACGGCCCGAACCACAACATCATCCTGGTCGAAACCAAGCAGGTCGACCTCGGGATGACGACGATGGGCGTGGCGCTGCAGGCATGGAACGGCGAAGGCGCCTGGACCCAGGGGCGCAAGTTCCAGAGCATGCGCGCCATCTTCCCTATGTACGACACTATGTTCCACTTCGTGTCGCTGCAGAAAGGCGGCATCAAGTCGGTCGCCCAGCTCGCCGGCAAGAGCGTCGGCGTCGGCCCGCGCGCCGGCACGCCCGGCACCTACATCCCGCTGATGCTCGAAGCGCTGGGCGTCAAGGTCAGCTCGATCCGCAACGGCGGCGGCAGCGACATGACCTCGCAGCTCGGTGACGGCCTCATCGACAGCTTCGGCTTCGCCGCCGGCCTGCCGTTCCCGGCCTATTCGGAGGCCGAAGCCTCCAATCCGGTGAACTTCTATGCCTTCACCAAGGAGCAGATCGCGATCCTGAAGCAGAAGATGCCGGAGCTTTCGGATGCGACGATCCCGAAGGGCACCTACAAGACCCTGACCGAGGATCAGCCGACCGTCGGCGTCTTCAACTTCGCCATCGCCCACAAGGACGTGAGCGCCGACCTCGTCTACGGCATCGTCAAGGCGGTGATGGAGAACAACCCGCGCATGGTCCAGGGCCATTCCGCGGCGAAGGAGACCCTGCCGGCGAACGTGACGAAGAACACCTTCCTGCCGTTCCACCCCGGCGCGGCGAGGTACTTCGAAGAGAAGGGTTTCAGGATTCCCGCCGACCTCAAAGGCTGACGCATCTCGGCGCGCCGTTCGGGGAGGGCATCCTGATGCATGAACGGCGCGTCGAAGGCGGCGGTGCGGGGGACGCGCGATGGTAGACGGAAAGGGCTCGGCGGCGGCGACCGAGGCGACGATCTCGGCTGCCGCGATCGAAAAGGCGCTCGAAATCGAGTACGGCGCCCGCAAGCGCCCGCTCGGCGGCTGGACCGAGCGGTTCGTCTTCTGGCTCGGCTGCGGCTACGTCGTCTTCCACCTGATCGTCCTCAACATCCACCCGATCGACCCCTGGGTGTTCCGGACGTTCCATGTCTCGGTCGGGTCGGTCATCGGCTTCGCCATCTACGGTGCGCGCGCCGGCGATCTCAAGTCCGACATTCCCTGGTACGACTGGGCGATGATGGCGGCGAGCGTCGCCATCCTCGCCTACATCGCGATCAACCTCGATGTACTCCTGTTCCGGGCCGGCGTGCTGCCGACGACGTGGGATCTCGTCGTCGGCGCCTCTGGCACCTTCATGGTGCTGGAGCTCACCCGGCGGGCGGCGGGGCTGGCGCTGCCGATCCTGGCCTCGGTCTTCATCCTCTACGCCTTCGTCGGCCCCTGGATGCCGGGCGTGCTGCACCACAACGGCATCTCGGCCGACGTGTTCTTCAGCTACATCTACTCGATGCAGGGGATCCACGGGATCACCACCGACGTCTCCGCCACCTACATCATCCTGTTCATCGCCTTCGCCTGCTTCCTCAACGCGTCCAAGGCCGGCGACTTCTTCAACGATCTCTCGATCGCGCTGGTCGGCTGGGCGAGGGGCGGGCCGGCCAAGGTCGCGGTCGTCTCCGGCATCCTGTTCGGCACGATCTCGGGCAGCGCCGTCGGCAACGTCGTCGCCTCGGGCATGATCACCATCCCGATGATGCGCCGGGTCGGCTACGACCGCTCGACCGCGGCGGCGATCGAGGCGACGTCGTCGACCGGCGGCCAGATCACGCCTCCGATCATGGGCGCCGGCGCCTTCATCATGGCCGAGATCCTCGGCATCCCCTACACCGACATCGCGGTCGCGGCGATCATCCCGACGCTGCTGTTCTACGTCGCCTGCTATTTCCACTGCGACCTGCATGCCCTCAAGAACGACCTGCACGGCATCCCGCGCGACGAGCTGCCGACGCTGCTTTCGGTGCTGAGACGCGGACATCTGCTGTTGCCGGTGGTGCTGCTGATCACGCTCCTGCTCATGGGGTACTCCGTCTTCCGCGCCGGCTCGGTCGGCATCATCGCCGCCGTGGTCGCGAGCTGGCTGTCGGGCCGGGTCGGACGCATGGGGCCGCGCGCCGTCCTCGACACGCTCTCGCTCTCGGCGCGGGAGGCGATCCAGCTGATGGCGATCTGCGCCTGCGCCGGCATCATCGTCGGCGTCATCGCGCTCACCGGCATCGGCGGCCGCTTCTCGAACATGGTTCTGGCCATCGCCGGCGAGAGTCGCTTCCTCGGGCTGGTCTTCGCCATGCTGATCGCGCTGGTGCTCGGCATGGGCATGCCGACGACCGCGGCCTATGCGGTCGCCGCCTCGGTGATCGCGCCCGGCCTCGTGCAGATGGGGATACCGGCGCTGACCGCGCATCTGTTCATCTTCTACTACGCGGTCATTTCCGCGATCACGCCGCCGGTGGCGCTGGCCTCGTTCGCGGCCGCCGGCATGGCCAACGCCGATCCCTGGAAGACCTCGTTCATCGCCCTCAAGCTCGGACTCGCGACCTTCATCGTCCCCTTCATGTTCGTCTACGGGCCTGAGCTGCTGTTCAAGGGCGAGACGCTCGACATTCTCGGGGTCTTCGTCAGCGCCTCCTTCGGCGTCTACCTGCTGGCGTCCTCGACCGAGGGCTGGTACGCGGGCGGGCGGATCGGATGGCCGGCCCGGGCGGTCCTGTTCGTCTCCGCGCTCCTCCTGATCGACCCCGGCCTCGTCACCGACCTGATCGGGCTCGCCGGCGCGATCCTGGTCTATGGCTACCAGCGGATGCTGGTTAGCCGAGCGGTCGCCTAAGGCGGTCGGGCATCGCCACCCCTGGTCGGTCTTCGGCCGGGCTTGCGACGTTTCGGGCGACCCGGTTAAGTACAGCGAAGACGCGGACCCGGCCGGGTGACAGGCACGGCTCCGCTTGCGGGGAGAAACGCACCTCATGGCCGGACAGTGATCAGATCGCCCCAGGACGCCGGCGCCGGCGTGTTCCTTCTGGCGCTTGCCGGGCTCGCGCTGTGGCTCGGCTCGGACCTTCCGGTCGGCAGCCTGCGCCAGCTCGGCCCCGGCATGTTTCCCCGCGCGGTCGCGGTTCTGGTCGGGATCGTCGGCGCGATCATCCTGCTGGACTCGTTCCTGGAGAAGGGGCCGCGGATGGAGCGCTGGACCCTCCGGGCACCGCTCTTCATCCTCGGCGCCGCGGTCGCCTTCGGCTTCGCCGTCCGGCCTCTCGGCCTCGTCGTCGCCGCACCGCTGGTCATGGTGATCGGCGCCTATGCCAGCCCGGAGACGCGCTGGCGCGAGGTGCTGGTCTTCGGCGGCGGCATGACCGTCTTCTGCGTCGCCCTCTTCAAGTTCGCGCTCGGCCTGCCGATCCCGGTGGCGCCGTGGCTCATCGGCTATTGATGGAGCCCGCCCATGGGTGACTTCGTCGGCCATCTGGCGCTGGGATTCTCGACCGCGCTGTCGCTGCAGAACCTCGGGCTCTGCCTGGTCGGCTGCCTGGTCGGCACGCTGGTCGGCGTGCTGCCGGGAGTCGGTCCGATCGCGACCATCGCCATGCTGCTGCCGCTCACCTTCCAGGTCGATCCGACCGGGGCCTTGATCATGCTGGCCGGCATCTATTATGGCGCCCAGTACGGCGGCTCGACCACGGCGATCCTGATCAACATCCCGGGCGAGGCGACCTCGGTCGTCACCACCCTCGACGGCCACCAGATGGCGCGGAAGGGGCGGGCGGGGGTGGCGCTCGGCGTCGCCGCGCTCAGTTCGTTCTTCGCCGGCACGGTCGCAACGCTGGTGATCGCCGCCCTGGGCACGCCGCTGACCCGGCTGGCACTCCTCTTCGGCCCGGCCGAGTATTTCTCGCTGATGGTGCTCGGCCTCGGCCTCGCCGTGGTTCTCGCCCGGGGGTCGGTGATCAAGGCGATCGCGATGATCCTCGTCGGGCTCCTGTTCTCGACCATCGGCACCGATCTCGAGACCGGCCAGGACCGCATGACGCTCGGGCTCCCGGCGCTCTCCGACGGGGTCGATTTCGCCGTCCTCGCCATGGGCCTGTTCGGCTTCGCCGAGATCCTCCGCAACCTCGACAATCCGGAGTCGCGGAGCGTGGTCAGGGGCACCATCGGCCGCCTCCTGCCGTCACTGGCCGATCTCCGTCGCTGTATCGGGCCGGTGCTGCGCGGAACCGGCCTCGGCGCCGTCCTCGGCATCCTGCCCGGCAACGGCGCGGTCCTCGGCCCCTTCGCCTCCTATTCGCTGGAGAAGAAGATCGCCCGAGATCCCGGGCGCTTCGGCCAGGGCGCGATTGAAGGCGTCGCCGGGCCGGAAGCCGCCAACAACGCCGGCGCCCAGACCGCCTTCATTCCCCTGCTCACCTTGGGGATACCGCCCAACGCAGTGATG